>NZ_AJVB01000990.1:0-224 GCF_000278445.1 Rhodococcus sp. R1101 | reverse complement strand
GGCGCCTTGCTGACCACCGACGTATCGGTGGCCACCGACGCCAGGGATGTTGCCGAACTTGGTGACGTCGACATGGATCATCGAGCCCGGATGGTCGTGTTCGTAGCGCCACAGCGGTTCACCGGTGACACGGTCGATTCGGGAGAGTCGGTTGATGCGGCATCGCACGAGCACGGCGTGCACTGTGGAGGCGGCCATCGTCAGACGTCCGGCGATCTGGATCG
>NZ_AJVB01000989.1:0-235 GCF_000278445.1 Rhodococcus sp. R1101 | reverse complement strand
AACGCCGGCCACACGGCCAACCGCCTTCGTAAGTCATCGTCGCTGACAAAACACTCGCGTGTTCTCTCAGGACCCAACAGTGCACCGATATAACCACCGCCGAGGAAAACTGAGTTTCCCCGATACACGGCGATGCTTGTCAGCGTTCCACCCATGAGCTCCCGTGCCGCTCGTACGGCGGCAAACGGGCTCTGCCTGCTCCCCCAGCACCTACGTGCTGGTCCGAGACAGGAGA
>NZ_AJVB01000988.1:0-244 GCF_000278445.1 Rhodococcus sp. R1101 | reverse complement strand
CCCCTACCGCAAGAACACAATCCGTTCTCGTTTCGCAGATCATCGTCGCTGATCAAACACATTGCGTGTTCTCTCAGGACCCAACAGTGCACCGATATAACCACCGCCGAGGAAAACTGAGTTTCCCCGATACACGGTGATGCTTGTCAGCGTTCCACCCATGAGCTTCTGCCGTTCCACCTGTGGGAACGAAACAGTCTCTGCCCGAGAGGCATTCACCTGTGTGAACCCTCGCCGGGAGAAG
>NZ_AJVB01000987.1:0-248 GCF_000278445.1 Rhodococcus sp. R1101 | reverse complement strand
CCGAATACTCACCCCGCTGCTACAGCGGAACTTTCCTCGACATCGTCGCTGATCAAACACATTGCGTGTTCTCTCAGGACCCAACAGTGCACCGATATAACTTTCTTCCCGCCGGCACTCGGACCGGCAGTAATGAAGAAAATGCTTGTCAGCGTTCCACCCATGAGCACCACCGGATTACATGTGAATCCGTAATGGCTCTGCCTGCATGCGTTTACCGTCCCCGACTACTCGGGGTGCATGAGGAG
>NZ_AJVB01000986.1:0-249 GCF_000278445.1 Rhodococcus sp. R1101 | reverse complement strand
CAGACTCTTCGAGTCTGTCGAACAATGAGTGAGGTGATCCTAACCCGGCAGGATGGGCAAGGTGAAAACCCGTCGGAAACCGCGCAGGACAGCGGCCCGAGCGCGCACTATGTGTCCGTGACCCCACCCGAGGACGGTCGTCCTGCGCGGGCGAGCCTGGTGCTGGCCTCGCTGATTCTCGTCGCCGCAGTGGCGAACCTGAACCTCGCCGTCGCGAACGTGGCGCTCCCCGACATCGGGAAGGCGTTC
>NZ_AJVB01000985.1:0-261 GCF_000278445.1 Rhodococcus sp. R1101 | reverse complement strand
CCACACCGCGCGGAAGCCTTCGCCACCTGCGCCGAACTGGTGGAACGCATCAAATCCGAGGTGCCCATCTGGAAACGTCAGCACTTCACCGCGGGACTGTCGGAGTGGGTGGGCCTGTAGCCACGACGGCGGGCGGCACTCGCCACATGCGGTAGGGTGACATGGTTCGGGTGTCACGACGACACCCACCGTCGTGGGATACCGGCGGCCCGGGATCGTGCCCGGCCCGCACGCACAGATGCAGTACGCACAGATGCACCG
>NZ_AJVB01000984.1:0-289 GCF_000278445.1 Rhodococcus sp. R1101 | reverse complement strand
GCGGCGCACACGTCGTCGGGGATGCCCTCGTCGCGCAGATCGGGGATCGGTTCGGAGGTGATGCGGACGAACTGTGCGACGACCCTCTCGCCCTCCTTCCGCTCGAAGGCCGCATGCCCGGTGATCGCGGCGAACAGCGTCGCGGCGAGTCCGTACACATCGGCCGCGGGTGTCGGTGCCCGGCCGCGCAACACCTCGGGTGCGGTGAACGCCGGGGAGCCGGTGATCTCCCCGGCCGTGGTACGGAAACCGTCGCCGATGCGCGCGATGCCGAAGTCGGTGAGCTGCG
>NZ_AJVB01000983.1:0-304 GCF_000278445.1 Rhodococcus sp. R1101 | reverse complement strand
TCGTGGTGTCCGCCGAGTGCGGCGACGCGTTCGAGCATCGCGTCGGGTTCCGCCTCGGGGCGGGGGACGCGGCCCAGTGCCGAGTCGAGCGTGCGGAGCAGTGCGAATTCGCACGAGGCGGCTCGGGTGAGATCTCCGGCGCCGAACATCAGCCTGTCGTCGAGCAGAAACATCGGCGGCTCCGTCTCCGGCGTGCGGGATGCCCGGGATGGGCACGGCTCGTCCCGACTATCGCAGACAGGTCGGACCCGCCGGACCGTTGTTCTCGCACTCACCGGGCACACTGCGGCGGCCGGGCCCGGCC
>NZ_AJVB01000982.1:0-309 GCF_000278445.1 Rhodococcus sp. R1101 | reverse complement strand
ATAGTGGAACTGCGGGTGATCGGACGGTCGCGCCATGTACAGGCCCCACGCCTCGACGCGGTACTCGTCGACGGCGCGCACGAAACCCTTCGGGTCGATGTTGGTCTTCGCGGCGACGTCGAACGTCTCGGTCTTCACGGGATGCGGGGTCGCGGACACGGGATGCAGGCTAGCGGCCGGACCGTCCCGCACGTAGGAGCACGGTGCGTGTCGGTGGGAGCGCTTACTCTGGTTTCCATGGCGTTCGCAAGTGAACATCCCGTCGTCGCCCACTCCGAGTTCCGGCCGGTGGGTGAGATCGAACGCACC
>NZ_AJVB01000981.1:0-310 GCF_000278445.1 Rhodococcus sp. R1101 | reverse complement strand
GGTCGTACCTTATGCCGAGGCATACGGCATCCTGCGAGATCAGAATTACCAGGCTGTCTCAGGTGCTGAGAAAGTGAACAGGTGGTTGAAGCGTCTCGATCAGCTGGACAACAGCGACTGGCGCGCACCTGCGCTTTGGGCGCTTACGAACATGGGTGACGACCCCGAGTTTCTCGACTGCTTCTTCCGTTTACTCGAGCGGCTTGCGGCGAGCATGCTTCTGCGCCGGGTGTATGCAACGCCTCGTGCTTCTCGCTACATCCAGTTACTGAAGGACCTCGCAGCAGGGCGCGGTCTCGATTCACCGGCC
>NZ_AJVB01000980.1:0-317 GCF_000278445.1 Rhodococcus sp. R1101 | reverse complement strand
CGCAGCGGCCACATCTGTCCGCCGTGAGTGTGCCCGGACAGCTGCAGGTCGACTCCGAGTTCGCGGGCCTCGTCGACGTGCCGCGGCTGGTGGGCGGCGAGGATCACCGGGGTACCGTCCGCGATGCCGTCGAGGGCGGCGGGCATGTCGGGGTGGTGGGGTTCGGTGGCGGTGTAGTCGTGGACGCCGGCGAGCGCGACGACGTCGCCGTCCCGCTCGAGGACGACATGGTCGTTGCGCAGGGTGCGTACACCGAGCGTCTCCCAGTGGTTCAGCCACGATTCGGCGTCGTCGGAGTAGTACTCGTGGTTGCCGCT
>NZ_AJVB01000979.1:0-325 GCF_000278445.1 Rhodococcus sp. R1101 | reverse complement strand
GGTTTAGCCTCATCCGCTTTCGCTCGCCACTACTCACGGAATCACATGTTGTTTTCTCTTCCTGTGGGTACTGAGATGTTTCACTTCCCCACGTTCCCTCCACACACCCTATATATTCAGATGCGGGTAACACGACATCACTCGTGCTGGGTTTCCCCATTCGGAAATCCTCGGATCACAGCTCGGTTGACAGCTCCCCGAGGCATATCGCAGCCTCCCACGTCCTTCATCGGCTCCTGGTGCCAAGACATCCACCGTACGCTCATAAACACTTACAACAAAGATGCTCGCGTCCACTGTGCAGTTCTCAAACAACACACAACAA
>NZ_AJVB01000978.1:0-337 GCF_000278445.1 Rhodococcus sp. R1101 | reverse complement strand
GCGCGGCGCGGTCATCTGGTGGGTACTCCTGTCGTCGCGGCGACCCGTCATGGTTCGCACCGTACACAAAGATCGGAATGCTCGGCCGGGATCCGAGGAGGGGAGCGGCCGGAAGGGACGGTCAGCGGATCGGGCGCCGCCAGTGCTCGTCCGCAGTGAGCCGGGAGCGGACGTGCTCGGCGGCATCGTCGTTGCGGAAGGGACCTGCGAGCAGATCGGCGTAGACGTGCGAGATCGCCGCGTGACGCAGTCCGCCGCGGCGGTCCATCCGTTCGAAAACCACCGGCGACCAGGGGATCGCCACCACCACATCACCGCCGTGCTCGACCGGGCGCAG
>NZ_AJVB01000977.1:0-339 GCF_000278445.1 Rhodococcus sp. R1101 | reverse complement strand
AGGCGTCGATGTCGGTCTCGATCCACGGCCCGAGAGGACAGAAGGTGTCGTACCCTTTGGCGCGACCCCACTGGCCATCCGTGCGCTGATGGTCGCGAGCGGACACGTCGTTGGCGATCGTGTACCCGAGGATCGCCTCCCGCGCCTTCGCGGCGGGAACGTCCTTGCAGGGGCGGCCGATGACCACCGCAAGTTCCGCCTCGTGATGGACGAGCGAGGTGGAGGGTGGAATCACGATGGGCGCTCCCGGCCCCACGATCGAGGTGTTGGGCTTGAGGAAGATCATGGGCTCGTCGGGGACATCGCTGCCGAACTCGGCCGCGTGCGCGGCGTAGTTGC
>NZ_AJVB01000976.1:0-341 GCF_000278445.1 Rhodococcus sp. R1101 | reverse complement strand
CAGGAAGAATTTGCCGGCGGCGTCGATGCCGTACACCTCGGTGGGCATGAACAGCACCATGACCGACCAGATCGACCAGACGGAGAAGCCGACGTGTTCGGCGATCACCGACCAGATCAGGTTGCGCTTGGCGACCTGCCTGCCGCCCGCCTCCCACGCCTCGAGATCCTCGGCGTCCCACCGCTCGATATTGTGCTTCCGCGCGAATTTGTCTCGGAGACTTTCTTTTTCGATGAAGGTCGTCATCGCCGTTCCTCCTCGGGTCCGTGTTGATCCCCAAGGTAGGAAACGGGTGTTGCCACGGTGCTGCCCGCGGTGACCGTCGCATCAAGAGTTGCTCA
>NZ_AJVB01000975.1:0-351 GCF_000278445.1 Rhodococcus sp. R1101 | reverse complement strand
AGAAGAACTGTTCGAGCAACATGCCGGCGACGAGTGGGCCCAGCGCGGTCAGGCCGCCACCGATCGACGACCACAGGGCTATCGCGCGGGTCCGTGCTGCGCCCGACCACAACGCGGTGATCAGCGCCAGGGTGGTGGGGAACGCCAGACCGGCGGAGACGCCGCCGAGCACCCGGGCGGCGAACAGCACATCGACGTTCGGTGCGAACCCGGCGACCGCCGAGGCGGGCACCGACAACGCCATGCCGATCAGGAGCATCGTCTTGCGCCCGTAGCGGTCGCCGACGGCCCCGAGGTACAGCACCGACGCAGCGAGGCCGACGGAATAGCCGACCGCGACGAGATTCAGTT
>NZ_AJVB01000974.1:0-352 GCF_000278445.1 Rhodococcus sp. R1101 | reverse complement strand
TGCCGATGCCGGTTGGCCACGACACCGAGTGCGATCGGAACGAACTCGCGCGGCATGATGTCGCGCACGAGACTGTAGGACAGCGCGACGATACCGACCAGGGCTCCCTGGGCCGCTCGGCCGACCAACATCATCTCGAAGGAGGTCGACGCGGCGCTGATGACGCTGCCCACGATGAACACGACGGCGAGAAAGAGAATGACACGCTTCTTGCCGAGTTTGTCCGAGGCCTTGCCGATCATCGGCATCAGTGTGGCGCCGGCGAGGGTGACGATGGACATCGTCCATGCCACGTTCAGCGTGTTGAAGGACGACGCGATATGGGGCAGAGCCGGATACACCATGAGGATCT
>NZ_AJVB01000973.1:0-364 GCF_000278445.1 Rhodococcus sp. R1101 | reverse complement strand
CCGCTATCCGTGAGTCGAGTCACCACGGGCGGTGCGGCGACGATCAGCGCTGCCGTAGCGGACACCGACAACGCGAACCCGACATCGACGGCGAGATCCGGCATCAGCACGAGCAACACGCCGACCGCCGCACACAGGGCGGGAAGTGCCTGTCGCTCACGGCCCGTCACGAATGCCAGCAGACCGATCGATCCCATCGCCGCAGCACGCACCACGCTCGCCGACGGACGGACCACGACGACGAACGCGACGAGAGCCGTTGCGGCGAGAACGGTCCCGGAACGCGGACCGAGTCCCACCGCGCGCACGAGCAGCAGCACCGCTCCGAGCACGACTCCGACATTGGCGCCCGATACGGCCGTCA
>NZ_AJVB01000972.1:0-372 GCF_000278445.1 Rhodococcus sp. R1101 | reverse complement strand
CGTCGCTGCGAGCGATGATCGCGGGGATCAACAAGCTCGGCGCATGACGCGCCCCGTCCGGTGCGGGGAGTGCCTCCGCACCGGATCACCCGCGCCCCGGCCCGCCGCCGGTCCGGATCCCGGCCCGAACGGATGAAGGCCCCCTCCGAATTTCGAAGGGGGCCTTCATCCTCTGTGCGCGATACTGGGATTGAACCAGTGACCTCTTCCGTGTCAGGGAAGCGCTCTCCCGCTGAGCTAATCGCGCCGGCATCGTGATCGCCGGAGTGGAGCGGATGACGGGATTCGAACCCGCGACCCTCACCTTGGCAAGGTGATGCGCTACCAGCTGCGCTACATCCGCATGTGCACGTTCTTTCGGTGAACCGGATC
>NZ_AJVB01000971.1:0-377 GCF_000278445.1 Rhodococcus sp. R1101 | reverse complement strand
GGGCGGCCACCGCGGGCCGAGGCGAGGAAGGCGGCGCGTTCGCGGGCCTCGTCGGTGTCGTAGACGTCGACAGCGGTCGCGATGAGTGCGACGTCGGCGACCTTGGACGGTCCGGTCTCGGTGCCGGCGCCGGTGCGGTCGAGCCAGCCGGTGTCGGCGGAGGCGTCGATCACCTCGGGGCGATCGAGCAGATCGAGCAGGAACGACTTGGTCGTCGTGCCGCCGTCGAGGACGACGGTGGTCTCGCGCAGAGCGGTGCGCAGGCGGGCGAGCGCCTCGTCACGGTCGCGGCCCCACGCGATGATCTTGGCGACCATCGAGTCGTAGTCGGGCGGGATGACGTCGCCCTGGGCGATGCCGGTATCGACGCGCAGGCC
>NZ_AJVB01000970.1:0-380 GCF_000278445.1 Rhodococcus sp. R1101 | reverse complement strand
GTGGACGACGGACTGCTCCCGAGCGTCGTCCAGCTCGCGACGGGTGCGTGGTACGACCCGCTGGACCCGTCCGATCCGGGGTCGATGTGCGTGCACGGGAACGCGAACGTGCTCACCCCCGACGTCGGGACGTCGTCACTGTCCCACGGATGCACGGGACAGCACGTGCTCGTCGACGTCGAGCGGTTCCACGGTGAGCTGCCGCCCATCCGGGCCTACGACCCGCCGGTCGTCCGGCAGCGCTGAGTTCTCCGGTACAGGGCCGTCACAGGCCGAGGGACGACTGCACGTCGTGCAGGGTGGCCGCGGAAGCGGCCAGCCCCGATTTCTCCTCCGACGACAGCGGCACCTCGAGCACGGTGTGCGCGCCGCGCGCGTCG
>NZ_AJVB01000969.1:0-387 GCF_000278445.1 Rhodococcus sp. R1101 | reverse complement strand
GGATGGTCGTGGGCAGGCAACGACTTTCATCGCAATCGTCAACGCAACTCCCCACTCTCGTACCGCGTAGACCACGCGTACGCGACTCCGCACTGCGCGTTGCATCGACCGGTGATTCGGTACCGGCTTCCTATTGGCCTTCCACGTTTCGAAAGTCGAGGCGACACTCACCGAGTCGCGACCGGTGAGCCACTTCTCCGAGGTTGCCTCGACACGTTACGCCGACCGAGGCTCGCCGGGTTCGGCCGGCACTGGACCGGGTATCTCCGCAGAGGCCCACCGCTGGGTTCACAAGGACTGCAAGTGCAGGAGGACATGTGCCTACCAACCTGACCGTCGCCGACCTACGAGAACTTCTCGACTCGACACTCGACAACCCCGCACTCG
>NZ_AJVB01000968.1:0-389 GCF_000278445.1 Rhodococcus sp. R1101 | reverse complement strand
GCGCTCGCTGCGCTGCCTGCAGGAGGGACGCGACGAGGTCCACGTCGAGGCCGGCGTCGCCGAGCGGGCCCGCCTGTCGGTGCAGCGCATGATCGCCATCGGCAACCCGGGCAGCGGCGAGTGACCACCTCCATCACGGTCGCGTGGGAGGACCACGCCGACCTGGTGGTCGTCGGGGGTGGTGTCGCCGGCCTCACGGCCGCGCGCGCCGCCTCCCGACGCGGCGCGCGTGTGCTCACGGTGAGCGAAGGGGGGCCCCACCGACACGGCCACCCAGTACGCCCAGGGCGGTATCGCCGTGGTGGCGCCGGTGGGCGACAGCGTCGACGCCCACGTGGCCGACACCCTCGCCGCGGGCGGGGGGCTGTGCGAGGAGGACGCGGTGCGCT
>NZ_AJVB01000967.1:0-393 GCF_000278445.1 Rhodococcus sp. R1101 | reverse complement strand
GACGTGGGCATCGCCGAACAGCACGCGCTGACGTCGGCGGCGGGTCTGGCGCTCGGCGGGATGCACCCCGTCGTCGCGGTGTACTCGACCTTCCTCAACCGGGCGTTCGACCAGCTGCTCATGGATGTCGCGCTGCTCCGGCAGCCGGTCACCGTGGTCCTCGACCGCGCGGGCGTGACGGGCTCGGACGGTGCCAGCCACAACGGCATGTGGGATCTGTCCCTGCTGGGCATCGTGCCGGGTATCCGGGTCGCCGCTCCGCGCGACGGGGCGACGCTGCGCGAGGAACTGGGCGAGGCGCTCGGCGTCTCGGACGGACCGACCGTCCTCCGATTCCCCAAAGGTTCGGTGGGAGAAGACATTCCCGCGGTCGAACGGATCGACGGCACGGTC
>NZ_AJVB01000966.1:0-393 GCF_000278445.1 Rhodococcus sp. R1101 | reverse complement strand
CGCCGCGCTCGTCGCCGCCGACGACATCGCGCCGGTGGTCGCCGCGGCGTGGGCCGCGGCGCAGCAGGCCCCGGCCGCGCCCGATGCGATGCCGCTGCTCGACGGCGACGACACCGACCCGCACTGGGGTGATCCGGCCGCCGGCACCGATGTCGAGGTCTTCGCCCCGCTCCTCGACGGGCTCGCCGCCGGCTTCGACGACACCGACGCCCTGTACGGGTTCGCGCACCACCAGTCCACGACCCTGTGGCTGGGCACCTCCACCGGGGTGCGGCGCCGCTGGGTGCAGCGCGACGGGTCGCTCGAGATCAACGGCAAACGCGGCGGCCCGACCGGGGCGAGCGCGTGGGTCGGGGCGGGCACCGTCGACTTCACCGACATCGCCATGGATCC
>NZ_AJVB01000965.1:0-394 GCF_000278445.1 Rhodococcus sp. R1101 | reverse complement strand
CGTCCTGTAGGACCGCCGGGAACGGCGAGACGAGCGGGGCGGGAAGAGATTCCACGATCGGCAGGGCATCGAGATCGAGCTCGAAGGCGCAGGTGCGGGCCGGCAGCCCGGCACGCTCGATCACGGCCGGATGCAATTCTCCGGCATGACCGACGACCACGCCGTCGACGAGCAGTTCGGCGCAGCGGCCGGGATGCCACGGCAGGTACTGTGCGGCGCGGCGCTCGAGGCGCACCCCCGCGGCGCGTGCCACGCTCTCCGCGGCGGCGAAGGCGTCGAAGGCATCGGCGGCCCGGCCCGGCCCCCACGGTCCGGCCGGTTCGCGCAGACCGGCGAGCACACCACCGACGTGGACGGGCTGCGCCGGCAACGACCCTTCGAGCAGCGCGATCTC
>NZ_AJVB01000964.1:0-395 GCF_000278445.1 Rhodococcus sp. R1101 | reverse complement strand
GTGCCCACCCTCGGCCCGTGGCGGTGGGTCCGGTCGTCTTCGCTCGTTCGGTCACGACAGGACATCGTAGAACCGGTCGTCCCGGTCGTGCCGCTCAGTCCAGCAGTTTCGCGGCGGCGGCCCGTGCCGCGACGGGATCGTCGGTCGCGAGGACCACCTCTGCGGCCTCGCGGCAGCGGTCCATCGGGACCGAGGAGAGCCGGGCGCCGACGCCCGTCACCGCCGACGCCGCGCACGACAGCGAGGTGACGCCCATCCCGGCCAGAACACACGCGAGGAGCGGGTCGGCCGCCGCCTCGCCGCACACCCCCACCGGTTTGCCGGCGGCGGTGCCTGCCTGTGCCGCGCGGGCCACCAACGCGAGTACCGCGGGTTGCCACGGATCGGTGAGTGCG
>NZ_AJVB01000963.1:0-406 GCF_000278445.1 Rhodococcus sp. R1101 | reverse complement strand
TGGCGTCCGCCGAGGGTGATGCTGCCGTCGACCCTGCTGTTGTCGGCGAGCAGACCCGGTACCGCCATGGCGGTCGTGGACTTGCCGGAACCGGATTCGCCGACGATCGCCACGATCTCTCCACGCGCCACCTCGAACGAGACGTCGCGCACGACGGTCCGCCACGTCCGGTCCACCTCGAAGTCGATGGTCAGACCGGAGACCTGCAGGATCGGGGCGCCGGGGGTGGTCTTCTCGCGCATATCGAGACTCATTGCGTCAGCTCCGTTTCGGGTCGAGCGCATCGCGCAGCGCATCACCCATGAGAATGAAGGCCAGCACCGTGACCGACAGGAAACCTGCCGGGAACAGCACCAGATGCGGCGAGGTGGAGAGATAGCTCTGGCCCAGATTGATCTGCAGACCC
>NZ_AJVB01000962.1:0-407 GCF_000278445.1 Rhodococcus sp. R1101 | reverse complement strand
ACCGGGCAACGAACGCGATCAGGACCGGTACGTCGACGTCGGCGAGTTCCGGCGCGACGGTGACGTCTGGCACTCCCACGACCACTATCTCGACCTGATCGTCCGCACCGGTCGCGACACCACCGTCGAGGACATCGACGAACTGGTCGTCGCGGTCACCGCCGGTCTGATCGATGCCGGGGCGGCCGAGATCGCGATCGAGACGGCGCTGCGGGCGGTGGACGGCATCGCCGCGCACGGTCACGATCTCGACGCATGGCTCCGGGAGCGGGGCGCGCCCGTCTCCTGGCGCTGACGCTCACGCCGTCGACGTGGGTACCACCTGCACAGAAACACAGGGCACGGGAGCGAAAAAGTTACTGTCGCAAAGGACATGATAATCTGCCTCGGCCGGCGAAGCAGTGCAC
>NZ_AJVB01000961.1:0-410 GCF_000278445.1 Rhodococcus sp. R1101 | reverse complement strand
GCACGCGCTCGAGCGGCAGTACGACAGCTACGTGGCCGCCCAGGAGCAGCAGACCTCTCCCCTGCCGACCGACGAGAGTCTGCCGACGGGTGAGGAGATCGGAGCGGAGTTCGAGCGGTTCCTCGCCGAATACGACCGGCGCGGCGCCGATGCCGGTGACGATCTCCCCGATCTGCGTGACGTCGAGGGCGACGGCGGGGCGGATGAGCCCGATTCGGACGACGGAGACGATTCCGCGACACGTTGATCCCACGACGGGTCCGCCGGATGTTTCATGATCGTCACAATCGTCGTTGTCGACCTCACATACAGGCGGTACGCTTCGGCGACATGCCACAGTGGTAGTTGTGTCCGGTATCGGCGACAGCCCGGACAACCCGGCTACCACCACGCGATCACCGACGTCGCAG
>NZ_AJVB01000960.1:0-410 GCF_000278445.1 Rhodococcus sp. R1101 | reverse complement strand
TCATGGGCGTCGACGATCTCGTCGTCGCGGGCAGCCACGGATTCGACATCTGGAGCCCCACCGACGAGCAGATCGGTCACGACGTCCTCGACGACTTCACCGACCTCATCGTCGAGACCACCGACACCCTGCGCACACGCCTGGACGGTCTCGACGGTGTCGGCATCGAACCGAAACGCGCCTCGGTCGCCGTGCACTACCGGCAGGCCGCCCCCGAGGTGCACGACCGGGTGGGCGCGATCGTCGACGCGCTGCTGCGGGAGAACCCCGATCGCCTCGCGGTGGTGCCGGGCAAGATGGTCTACGAACTCAAACCGGCGGTGGACTGGAACAAGGGCAAGGCGGTCCTGCACCTGATCGAGGTCCTCGGTCTGGCCTCCGACGACGTCGTGCCGCTCTATCTCGGCGAC
>NZ_AJVB01000959.1:0-414 GCF_000278445.1 Rhodococcus sp. R1101 | reverse complement strand
GCCTTTACGAGACGGGCGCCGGCGGGTCGGCGCCCAAGCACGTCAAGCAGTTGGTGGAGGAGAACCACCTGCGCTGGGATTCGCTTGGGGAGTTTCTGGCGTTGGCCGTAAGCCTGGAGGACCTCGGCATCAAGACCGGCAACGAGCGCGCCAAGATCCTGGCAAACACCCTCGATGCGGCGACCGGCAAGCTGCTGGAGACGAACAAGAGCCCGTCACGCAAGGTCGGCGAACTCGACAACAGGGGTAGCCAGTTCTACCTCGCGATGTACTGGGCGCAGGAACTTGCCGCGCAGACCGGTGATCCGGAACTCGCAGAACAGTTCGCCCCACTGGCCGAGACGCTGGCCAGAGACGAGGACACGATCGTGCGGGAGCTGATCGAGGTGCAGGGCGCGCCGGTCGACATCGGCG
>NZ_AJVB01000958.1:0-413 GCF_000278445.1 Rhodococcus sp. R1101 | reverse complement strand
GCAGGCCAGCGAGAAGGACCGCTCCGAGAACCTGATGATCGTCGATCTGGTGCGCAACGACCTGTCCCGGGTGTGCGTGCCCGGCTCGGTGCACGTGCCGGCGCTGTTCGCGGTGGAAACCTATACGGCGGTGCACCAGCTGGTGTCCACGGTGCGCGGCACCCTGCGCCCGGACGTCTCCGCGGTGGACTGTGTGCGCGCCGCCTTCCCCGGCGGATCGATGACCGGCGCCCCGAAGCTGCGCACCATGGAGATCATCGACAAGCTCGAGGACGGCCCGCGCGGGGTGTACTCCGGGGCCATCGGCTATCTGTCGCCGACCGGCGCCGCCGACCTGTCGGTGGTCATCCGCACCCTCGTCGCCACCGCCCACGAGGTCACCTTCGGGATCGGCGGGGCGATCGTGGCGCTGT
>NZ_AJVB01000957.1:0-417 GCF_000278445.1 Rhodococcus sp. R1101 | reverse complement strand
GACCGTCGTCAAGCGCGGTTACCGCCTCGCCGTCGACCCGGAAGGAATGCACCCGTGACCGGTACACCTGCCGACCCCGCCCTGCTGCTCGTCGCCCACGGCACCCGCAATCCGCGCGGTGTCGACATGATCGCAGCGCTCGCCGACGCCGTCTCCTCCCGCGTCGGTTCCACCCGCGTCGCCTTCGTCGACGTCCTCGGACCGTCGCCGTCCGAGGTCCTGCGCGACACCGACCGTCCGACCGTGCTCGTTCCGGCCTTCCTCGCCTCCGGCTACCACGTGCACACCGATGTTCCGCGCGAGGTCGCGGCGAGCGGGAACGACGCGGTGACGATCACCCCCGCACTCGGTCCCGACCCGGCCCTCGCCCGCGTTCTCGTCGAGCGGTTGCGGCAGGCCGGCTGGACCGAGGGCGAC
>NZ_AJVB01000956.1:0-422 GCF_000278445.1 Rhodococcus sp. R1101 | reverse complement strand
ACATGCTGGGCCTCTTCCGTTGCCGTGGCGAGTTCGAGGTCGTGCGTGCGGGTCACCTCCGAGTGCAGCAGCGACCAGATGTCGTGCCGCAACGTCCGGAATGCCTCGCTCGAGCGGACGTCGTCGACGTTCCGGTCGATGTCGACGTCGACGATCGTCTTGATCCGGCCCGGTCGGGACGTGAGGACCGCGACGCGCTGCCCGAGATACACGGCTTCGTCGATGCCGTGGGTGATGAACAGGATGGTCTTACCGGTCTCGCGCCGGATGCGGAGCAGTTCGTCCTGCAGGGATTCACGGGTCTGGGCGTCGAGTGCCGCGAACGGCTCGTCCATGAGCAGGACCTCGGGGTCGAAGGCGAGGCTGCGCGCGATGGCGACGCGCTGCTTCATGCCTCCCGACAACTCGTGCGGGTAGCGGTC
>NZ_AJVB01000955.1:0-424 GCF_000278445.1 Rhodococcus sp. R1101 | reverse complement strand
AGTGCACGACGTGTACCACATCGATCGTGGTTATCCGCGATTCGTCGAGATCCTCCAAGAGCTCGGGGGAACCATCGAGCGGGTGGGGGTCGACGAAGACCGGCTCCTGTCGCGCTAGGCGCACATCCCTGTGCGAACACTTGTGGCGGGCGTCACCAGAAGGGATGTCGGGCGGGCAGACGGTTCTCGGGCCTGCCCACCTGGGGATTCCTCGTGACTCACCCGCTCTGACCAGGCGATTTGGCGGGCAGTCGATCCTCGCGTAACTTAATCCAGGTCAGAGCGACACGGACACCGACCCGGGCCGACAGGAACGGGACAACGAGGTTGGACGAAGGCGCCTGAAATTGTTTACGAGTCCCCGATTCTTCTGGTAAGGTCGGTGGCCGCCCCGGAAGTTGAAAAGACTTCCGGATGGAACTTC
>NZ_AJVB01000954.1:0-425 GCF_000278445.1 Rhodococcus sp. R1101 | reverse complement strand
CGATCCGATCGCTCAGGCCTGCGGGGCGAGTTCCTCCACGCGCAGCGGCGAGGTGTCCGCGGCGGCCGCGATGGCCTCCTCGAACTGCCGGCGGTCGACCTGCGAGCCGAGCACCAGCGCCAGTCGCGTCAGGAAGCCCTCTCGGTCGTCCTCGGCGGCCTGGTCCAGGGCGGTCGACAGACCGAGCCAGACGTTCTCCCGTCGCTGATCGTCCTCGGTGACCTGCTCGGCGGGGCGGGCCGGGAGTTCCACACCGGCAGGAGCGGCACCGGAGCGCAGGGACGCCGCGACACCGTCCAGGTCGGCGACCGGCACGCGGCACAGCAGCAGACCGTCGGGGCGGATCACGAAGACCTCACCGGCCGTCGCGCCGAGTGCCTCGACGAGATCGGGTGCATCGAGGAGCGTCACACCGTCCACCTCTG
>NZ_AJVB01000953.1:0-429 GCF_000278445.1 Rhodococcus sp. R1101 | reverse complement strand
TCGGGCACCTTCGCGCGCATCAGGTGCCGCCGGCAGTGCTCGAGGAGGCCCTCGGCGGTCGTCGTCGCATCCGGGTACAGCACCACGTAGGCGACGGGAACCTCGCCGAGGACCGGGTCGGGCCGGCCGACGACCGCGGCTTCGAGAACGTCGTCGATCGAGGTAAGGACGGTTTCGATCTCCTTGGGGTAGATGTTCTCGCCACCACGGATGATCATGTCCTTGACGCGGTCGACGATGCGCAGATAGCCGTCCTCGTCCAGGATCCCGATGTCCCCGGTGTGCAACCAGCCGTCGCGGACGGTCTCGGCGGTCGCATCGGGGCGATCGAGGTAACCGCGCATGACCGTCGGCCCCGCGATGACCACCTCTCCTGTCTCGCCGGACGCCAGCAGTTCCCCGTCCGGCGAGACAGGAGAGGTGGTCATC
>NZ_AJVB01000952.1:0-435 GCF_000278445.1 Rhodococcus sp. R1101 | reverse complement strand
GCGCGACGCCGCCCTGGCCACCGAACTCACCTACGGCGCGGCCCGCGCACGGGGTCTGCTGGACGCGGTGATCGCCGACGCCGCCAACCGTCCCGTCGACGAGATCGACGGCGCGCTGCTCGACGTGTTGCGGCTGGGCGCCTACCAGCTGCTGCGCACACGCGTCGCGCCGCATGCCGCCGTCGCCACGAGCGTCGACCTGGTGCGAGCGGAATTCGGTTCCGGCCGAGCCGGATTCGTCAACGCCGTGTTGCGTCGTGTGGGGGAGCGGTCCGAGGACGAGTGGGTCGCACTGCTCGCCCCCGACCGGGAACGGGACCCGGTGGGGCACTTGGCGTTCCGGTACGCCCACCCCCTGTGGATCGCGCAGGCGTTCGCCTACGCGCTCGGCGCGGACGCGTCCGAGCTCGCCGACGTCCTCGCCGCCGACGACGC
>NZ_AJVB01000951.1:0-437 GCF_000278445.1 Rhodococcus sp. R1101 | reverse complement strand
AACTGCTGAACACGCACCTCGACGCCGCCTGACGCCGACTTCCGGACGGTGCTACCGGCCGGCCTGCGCCGGCACGACAGCGACGGGGCGGGCGGCGACGAGCGGGACGACCGTCGCCGCGACGAGCAGGAGGGTGCCGATCGCGATCATTGCGAACGGCCACCGGAGACGATCGGCCGGCACGGCCGCCGCTTCGGCCTGCGCGGTCGTGGCCTGCGTGGCCGCGGAATCACCCGCCGCGGTGCGTGGCAGTGCTTCCGTCGCCGACCGGACGTTGTCCGCGATGCCGCCGACGACATCGGCCACCGGACCGACACCGTCGACGAGCTGGCCTGTGCCGTCCGTGAGGGCCCGTCCGCCGTCGTCGAGGAGGACGAGACCGTCGCGAAGCTGCCGCGACCCGTCGGCCGCCTGCGTCATACCCGCGACGAACTGCG
>NZ_AJVB01000950.1:0-434 GCF_000278445.1 Rhodococcus sp. R1101 | reverse complement strand
GGCGATCTGACCGGCGACGAGAAGAACCGACTGAAGGGCGGTGCTGCACTGGGCGTCGATCGTGGATGCCCCTGTATGTGAGGGTAGACCGGCATGCATCCACGCGGTGCGGGTGATGTTGCCGAACTGCTCTCCGATCGGAGTGACACATCCGCCGACAGCCTGCTCGACGAGGGAAGGATCCAGATCGAGTCGGTCGAGCACTCCGCGCTGCGCCAGCCCGAGCAATTCAACGGCGTGCAGACCGGAGACCCAGCCGTCGCGCTTGCCGAACGAGGTGCGCGCGGCATCGACAATCACGGATTTCATTTGCAGAACCTCTCTCTGTGAATCTACCTGGAGCAGTGCAAAAGACGTGGATGTAGTTCTTCGGTTGCAGGGGCCGGAGCCACCGACCGGACGCTGCCACGCGTGCGCGAAATCGGTCGGACCAC
>NZ_AJVB01000949.1:0-438 GCF_000278445.1 Rhodococcus sp. R1101 | reverse complement strand
GACGTGTCCGTGCCTGTCCCGACCTCGTCGGGCCCGGCTGCGCCGTCCGTGCCGGCGTTGCCGGCCGAGACCGTCGCCCGAGTAACCGGGACGGCAGGGCGGTCGCGCTCGGAGTCGACCCGCCGCAACTATGCCGCCGACTGGCAGCGGTTCACCGCCTGGTGCCAGCGCGAAGGGCATGCCGTGTTGCCGGCGCATCCGCTCACCGTCGCCGCTTATCTTCACGACGCGGCCGCCACGGTGACGGAGGCAGGGGAGCGGGCCTACTCACCCTCGACGTTGGCACGGTGGGTCGCCGGGATCGGCTACCACCATCGCCGCGCCGGCCATCCCACCCCCGGGGCGGACGAGCTGGTCACCGCGACCCTGTCCGGGATCCGCCGGGACTACGCCGCGGCGAGGGAACGGCCCCGGACTCCGCGGGCGCCGCTGCTCACC
>NZ_AJVB01000948.1:0-440 GCF_000278445.1 Rhodococcus sp. R1101 | reverse complement strand
CGCAGGACCCTCAGCGCTTCGCTGACGATCGGCACCGAGATCAGGCGAAGGGCGGGATGAACATCCTTGGTGACACCGCCCGACGCGACGAGCACCAGGCGGTCGACCATGTGGGGGAACTGGTAGGCGAACTGCATCGCCACCCCACCACCGAGAGAGTGGCCGATCACCGTGACGGACTCGATCCCCAGGACCGACAGCAGGTCGCGCATGCCGTTCGCGTAGGCGGCCACCGAGTAGTCGGCGCGCGGCTTGTCGGAGCGGCCGTGTCCGAGCAGATCCGGGGCGATCACGGTGTACTTCTCCGCCAGGTGTGGAATGACGTCCTGCCAGGTCGACGAGTCGTCACCGATACCGTGCACGAGCAACAGGGCAGGACCGCTTCCGGCCATGCGGAACGCGCGTCGGTAACCGTGGATCGTGCGGAACACCATGCGGGG
>NZ_AJVB01000947.1:0-452 GCF_000278445.1 Rhodococcus sp. R1101 | reverse complement strand
CGGCGACGATCGCGGTGATGTAGGTGGAGATCGGCTGGGTCGGCGCGAACGTCACGGTCTGTGTGTCGTCGCGCTGCACGGTGCGCTCGGCGGCCTCGTTCGACAGCACCTGCCATCGGCGCGGCGCGGTCACCACGAACGTGAACGGTGCCTTGAGGTCGGGCTGCTCGAAGCACGCGAAGACGCGGCGGGTGTCGGCCGGCTCGTACTGGGTGTACAGGTAGGTTTCGCCGTCGACGGGGTCGACGAAGCGGTGCAGCCCCTCCCCCGACCGGCTGTAACGGCCGGTCGCGACGACGGTGACGACATTGATCGCCTTCAGGCCACCGATCGCGATCCGAGCGCCGTCGTAGACGACGGGCACGAGCTCGCCGTTGACGGTCACCGACTCGACGGAATCACCGATGAAATCGAGCCAGGCCTCGTCGGTCGAGGCAGTGAATTCGAGCGTC
>NZ_AJVB01000946.1:0-456 GCF_000278445.1 Rhodococcus sp. R1101 | reverse complement strand
GTCGGCGGACGGATACGCGAAGGCGACATCCCGGAGTTCCACCGCGACCGGACCGTCGGGCACCGGCCGGGCGTCGGGCGACTGCTCGATCAGCGGTTTCAGATCGAGGATCTCGAAGACCCGCTCGAAGCTCACCATCGCACTCATGACGTCCATGCGGGCACTGGCCAGCGCCGTCAGCGGCGAGTACAGGCGCGTGAGGAGCATCGCCATCGCGACCACCGAACCGGGATCGAGTTGATCGCGCAGGGCGTAGAAACCGCCGAGGCCGTAGACGAGCGCGAGCGCGAGCGCGGACACCAGCGTCAGGGCCGTGACGAACACGCTCTGCAGCATCGCGGTGCGCACCCCGATGTCGCGGACCCGCGTCGCCCGGACGGCGAACTCCCTCGACTCCTGCGCCGGACGGCCGAACAGCTTGACCAAGGTGGCGCCCGGAGCCGAGAACCGTTCGGT
>NZ_AJVB01000945.1:0-463 GCF_000278445.1 Rhodococcus sp. R1101 | reverse complement strand
GCGGCGGCGAAGTGAGTGGCACCGGAATGTCCCCTCGGATGCGATGAGCGGGGCATTCCGGATCCGAGTCCGGGAGGGCTCCGCATCTCGTGTCGTGCGAGCCTGCCGCGGGGGAATGCCGGGTTCGGCGACCCCAGCCGTGCGCCGGCTCTGCAATTCGCGCCGGAGGCCGGCGACCGGACCTCGGTGCCGGGTGGGCGGCCTGATCGGGTAGTCGAACACGCGAGGAGCGTTGTCGCCGTACACGGAAAGGGCGGACCTCCTCACCGTCCTCTGTACGCATTGTGTATGTTCGACGCCGCGAACAGGGGGGCATCGATGAACGAACGCAGGACTGGGCACGGTTGTCGGGGGCCGGCCCGCGGGCGAGGCCGACCGGCACGGAATTCGTGTCCGTGCCCGGGACGAAATATGTACCCGAACGAGGATCTGGTGTAGAACATTTCGGAAAGATGTAACTTAT
>NZ_AJVB01000944.1:0-467 GCF_000278445.1 Rhodococcus sp. R1101 | reverse complement strand
CCGCGATCCTCGTCGTACCCACCATCGCCGTAGCGATGCCCTGGCTCACCGAACTGTCCCTGCTGCTCGGCCGCTGAGCCCCGACACGCCGCCCCGTTCGGCCCGCCCCGATTTCGATCGGCCCGCTGTTCGGGGGAAGCTGTAGACCATGACCGTCGAACGCACCGAAACACCGCAGGCCCAGATCGGCGTGACCGGACTGGCCGTGATGGGCTCGAACATCGCCCGCAACTTCGCCCGCCACGGCTACACCGTCGCCCTCCACAACCGCAGCATCGCCAAGACCGACGCGTTGCTCGCCGAGCACGGCGACGACGGCACCTTCGTCCGCACCGAGACCATCGACGAGTTCGTCGCCGCCCTCGAGAAGCCGCGCCGCGTCCTGATCATGGTCAAGGCCGGCGACGCCACCGACGCGGTCATCGACGAGCTCGCCGACGCCATGGAACCCGGCGACATCATCATCG
>NZ_AJVB01000943.1:0-472 GCF_000278445.1 Rhodococcus sp. R1101 | reverse complement strand
GGCGCGGACCGCGCGGCGAACCGTTCGGCCTCGGCGTCGAGGCGGGCGAGCTGGTCGGCGACCGTCTCGCTCTCCTCGACCCGCCACCCGGCCTGCCATGCCGCGACCGGGTCGGCGTCCCGAGGGTTGTCGCCGCGGATCCGGCCGTCCGTGGCGACGAGACCGTCGACGAGATGGTTGACCAGCGACGCCAGGCTCATCGACGATGCGCTCGGTGCGCTGCGGGCCTGATCGTCGGTCAGGCCCGACAGCGCGTTGCGCAGGGCGTCGAACTGGTTGGAGAGCAGCTTCAGCAACAGGTCGTGTTCTCGGGCGCTCATGCGTCGAGTATGGGGGCTCCCGCCGACACCTTCGGTCCCGAATCGGCGAACTGGGTGCGATAGAGCTCGGCGTAGCGGCCGCCCGCCGCAAGAAGATCCTCGTGGCTGCCGCGTTCGACGATGCGGCCTGCCTCGACGACCAGGATCTCGTC
>NZ_AJVB01000942.1:0-472 GCF_000278445.1 Rhodococcus sp. R1101 | reverse complement strand
GTCGGTCAGCACGGCGACGGCACCGCACTCGAACGCGGAGCCGTCGCCGTGCTGACCGACGAGGCCGGCCGCGATCTCGTCGCCGAGGCCACCTCGGATCCGGTCGCGGTCCTCGTCCATCCCGAGCCGCGTGCCGCCCTCGGCGTGGCGTCGGCCACCGTCTACGGCCACCCCTCCCGGAGCATGCAGGTCATCGGCGTCACGGGCACGTCCGGTAAGACCACGACGTCCTATCTCGTCGAGGCCGGCCTGGTCGCGGCCGGACGCGTCGTAGGTCTCGTCGGCACCGTGGAGACCCGGATCGAGGGGATCCGCGTGCCGAGCACCCTCACGACCCCCGAGGCGCCGCAGCTGCACGCCCTGTTCGCCGTCATGCGCGAACGCGGTGTCGACACGGTGGTGATGGAAGTCTCCAGCCATGCCCTCGCACTCGGTCGCGTCGACGCCACCGAGTTCGCCGTCGGCGGGTTCA
>NZ_AJVB01000941.1:0-472 GCF_000278445.1 Rhodococcus sp. R1101 | reverse complement strand
GAACGCACCGATGGTGGAGATCGTGTTCAAGGTGGTGAACCCGTCGGACGGCAGGTAGTCGGCGTAGCGACGCGGCATGCCCTCGTTACCGAGCCAGTGCTGCACCAGGAAGGTGGTGTGGAAGCCGATGAAGGTCAGCCAGAAGTGCCAGCGGCCGAGCTGCTCGTCGAGCATGCGTCCGGTCATCTTCGGGAACCAGAAGTAGATGCCGGCGTAGGTCGCGAACACGATGGTGCCGAAGAGCACGTAGTGGAAGTGCGCCACCACGAAGTACGAGTCGTGCAGGTGGAAGTCCAGGGGCGGGCTCGCGAGGATGACACCGGTCAGACCACCGAAGAGGAAGGTCACGATGAAGCCGACCGAGAACAGCATCGGCGATTCGAAGGTGATCTGGCCCTTCCACATCGTGCCGATCCAGTTGAAGAACTTCACACCGGTCGGGACGGCGATCAGGAAGGTCATGAACGAGAAG
>NZ_AJVB01000940.1:0-473 GCF_000278445.1 Rhodococcus sp. R1101 | reverse complement strand
AGGCCGTCGTCGACGTTCTGCGCGGCGGCCACCAGGCTCTGCGGATCGGTAAGAACGTTCTCGAGCTCGAACGCCGGGTGCCCGCCATCTCCGGCAAGAAATTCGGCGTGATGTGCAACTCCGGTTCCTCGGGCCTGTACCTGGCCATCGAACTTCTCGGCCTGCCGAAGGGCAGCGAGGTGATCACCTCGCCGCTGACGTTCTCCACCGATGTTGCGCCGATCGTGCGCGCCGGCCTCATCCCCGCCTTCGTCGACGTGGAGCCGAACACGTTCAACGTCGACGTGAGCAAGATCGAGGCGATGGTCACGAGCCGCACCAGTGCCATCCTGATCCCCAACCTGGCCGGTAACTGCCCCGACTGGGACGCGATTCGCGCGGTCGCCGACCGGCACGGCCTCAAGGTCATCGAGGACACCTGCGACACTCTCGGCGCGACCCTGCGAGGCACACCGACCGGAGCTCGCGCAGAC
>NZ_AJVB01000939.1:0-473 GCF_000278445.1 Rhodococcus sp. R1101 | reverse complement strand
CGAAAGGCCTGACATGTCCGTCCTGGTCGGTTACGCGACCGCCGGAGGATCGACGCGCGGGGTCGCCGAGCGCATCGCTGCGGGGCTGGAGCGTGGCGGTGCGGTGGAACTTCGAGCGTTGACCGAGGTCGACTCGGTGCGGAAGTACGAGGCTCTGATCCTCGGAAGTGCGATCCACAACGGCCGATGGCTGCCCGAGGCCACCGCAGCCGTCGACCGGTTTCGCGCGGAACTCGCAGGGCGGCCTCTGTGGGTCTTCTCGGTCTCGTCGGTCGGGGCGACGAGCACGACCCTGTCGCCCCGGCTCGCGGGACGTCTGCGCCGGATGACTCCTGAACCACAGGCGGTCCAGGATCTCCGCTCGTCCGCGGATGTGCGCGACCACCGCTTCTTCGCAGGAGCCATCGCCCCCGGAGATTGGCCGGGAGTGGGGCGGATCGTCTTCCGTCTGATGGGCGGACACTACGGCGACG
>NZ_AJVB01000938.1:0-481 GCF_000278445.1 Rhodococcus sp. R1101 | reverse complement strand
GCCGCATCGAACGCTCTGCGTGTCGCGGTGCCGCGCGCCGAGGATCTCGAGGCTCTGTGCGACGATTACCGCGACGCCTTCGCCCGCACGGTGGCGACGACGCGCGAGGCCGGCGCCGAAATCGTCGAGGTGGACATCTCTCCGCTGCTCGACGCGGCGCTGCTGCTGTACGACGGTGCCGTGGTGGCCCAGCGCTACGCCGCTGTCGGCGAGTTCCTGTCGACGGCGCCGGAGGGCGCCGATCCCACCGTCGCCGCGATCGTCGCCGACGCGAAGAAGCCCGCCGCGTACGAACTCGTCGAGAACCTCGACACCCTCACCCACGTCAAGGCGTTCGCAGCTGAACTGCTCACCGGGTTCGACGGGTTGCTGCTCCCGACGACGACGGAACACCCGACGATCGCTGCAGTGGAGGCCGATCCGGTCGCCGTCAATCGACGGATGGGCACCTACACCAACTTCTGCAACCTACTGGACATGG
>NZ_AJVB01000937.1:0-490 GCF_000278445.1 Rhodococcus sp. R1101 | reverse complement strand
GTGGGCGTACCGGAGAAGGCGTACCCGAGATCGTGGACGCGGCAAGCCGATTCGAAGGACGACGGCAGAGGCACCGGAGCGGAACAGCCCCCCTCCGGATCGGTGAGGACGGCCGTCCCACCGGGGCGCTGCTCGACGATCGGCGAGTAGCCCATCACACCGGCGAAATCGGCCGGCAGAGACGACAGTGCTCGCTCCGGGTCGTCGGCGACGAGCGCCGTCACCGTCGCTGCGGCCGCGGTGTTCTCCGCCGGGGATGCGGCGGAGTGGGCGAGCGCCCCCGGCACGGCGGCATACGCTGCGGTGGCGAGGAAGACGACCGACCCGATTCGGGCAGCTGCGGATCTCACTGTCATGCCGGTGACGCTAGGAACGCGCAGCCCTGCACCGGACCCCGCGACGGAGCGATCTCGAGGAGATCGACACCACCCGCAGAGCTATGCGGATCTCACTCCCGGGTATGAGGACAGTCGAGACCCCGGCTCCTAGC
>NZ_AJVB01000936.1:0-494 GCF_000278445.1 Rhodococcus sp. R1101 | reverse complement strand
GGCGGCGGCGCACGCACGATCGCCCGACGGCAACGCTACGGGCAGAAGATGTACGAGCAGAAGCGCGAACCCAAGATCGTCATGGGCGCGCGCAAGCGGCAGGCGCAGGAATCCGCCGGACGTTTCCGCCGCGAGCACGAGGAGGATCTCGGTACGGCGCGGGAGAACCTCGATCGGGCGCAGGACGCCGTACGCGACGACCCGCAGATCCGCATCGACCTGCCCGGAACGGCGGTCCCACCCGGCCGGCGGGTGGCGGACGCACCGCTCGAGATCGTCGGACCGGAGCGGATCGCACTGCGCGGCCCCAACGGGTCGGGCAAGACGACCCTGCTCCACCGCATCGTCGACGCGGGCCCGCTCGTTCCCTTCGCAGTGCTCCCACAGCGCCTCGACATCTTCGACGACGACCGTTCGGTCGCGGAGAACGCCGAGGACCGTGCTCCGCACCTGACTCCGCAACAGGTGCGGGCACGGCTGGCGCGCTTCCTGTT
>NZ_AJVB01000935.1:0-500 GCF_000278445.1 Rhodococcus sp. R1101 | reverse complement strand
GGGTGGCCGCGTTGCCGGACCGGGCGGAGGTGACCGGCATCGAGACGTATCCGCTGCCCGCGATCCTCGTGATCGTCGGTGCCGTCGCCGTCCTCGCCGCCGCGGTGACCCTCTGGCGCACCCCGCGCGAGCAGGCCGGACTGTCGTCGAAGTACGACGCCCCGGCGGCGCGCCGCGAGGCTGCGGCCCGGCGCGCCGAGAGCGACGAACCGCTGTCCGAACGCGGCCTGTGGGACGCGCTGGACGCAGGTGAGGATCCCACGGACGACGGTGGTGAGGGTGATACGGACACCCGCCGGTGACTGCTGTAAACCAGTTCACTACTCTTCTACACAGATCCGATGAGCTTGATCACATCGGGATTGAGCAGGGTGGGAAAGGACTCGAGCCACGATGACAGTTCTCGATTCGATTCTCGAAGGAGTGCGAGCCGACGTCGCCGCCCGTGAGGCGGCCCTCGATCTTGCCTCCGTGAAGGCTGCTGCTGCGAGTGCGCCCCC
>NZ_AJVB01000934.1:0-501 GCF_000278445.1 Rhodococcus sp. R1101 | reverse complement strand
CGCCGGCGATCACCCACTGCGCGCGCTGCGACCGTCCCGGCCCGCACACCGCCTTCCACGTCGCCGCCGGCGGTGCGGTGTGCGTGCACTGCCGTCCCCCGGGGGCGGCCACACCCGCACCGGGAGTGTTCGCACTGCTCGACGCGCTCGACCGCGGACGATGGGCCGAGACCGAATCGGCCGACGCAGCGGTGCGGCGCCAGGCCAGCGGCCTCGTCGCCGCGCACCTGCAATGGCACCTCGAGCGGCAACTGCGCTCGCTGCCCCTCGTCGAACGCGGTCGCACCGAGCCTCCGATCTCCAACCGGGCTGATGACGTCGCACGGGCCGTCCGGCAGGATGGGGATCGTGATTCGACGACGTACCACGCCCCCATCGTCTGAGCGGGTGATCCGGCCGCCCGACCCGCACCCGTCGGGCGCACGGCCTCCCGTCCTGCAGCCCGAGCTGATCCCGCAGCACGTGGCGCTCGTGATGGACGGCAACGGTCGCTGGGCGCAG
>NZ_AJVB01000933.1:0-506 GCF_000278445.1 Rhodococcus sp. R1101 | reverse complement strand
ACCGCGATCACCTTGGTGGCGAGGATCGGGGCGAGAATCCGCACGTCGGCGAGGGGCCAGCTCCGGCCCGTGAAGGTGGGATTGCCGAAGGGATGCTCGGCGATCTCCTTCACCCTCGCGGACTCCCCCTCCCCCTCCACGCTCACGAACGCGACTCCATCCGGGCTGGCAATTCGACCAAGGCGCATGTCCGGAGTCTAACGGGGTGCGCGCACGGCGATCGACTGCCGGGTGGCCGGGAGGTAGAGTCCGGATCGAATTCCACATAACGGAACAGACATCTCAGATAGTGAGAGAAATGGATAGTCCGGACATCGGCCGGCGGCGGTGGCTCATCCTCGCGCTCGGCGTCTTCGCCCAGGCCGCGCAGGCCACGGTGATCAACGGCGTCGCCTTCCTCATCCCGACCCTCGACGAGGACACCGGCCTCACCCTCGCCCAGGCCGGGACACTCGCCGGGGCACCACTGCTCGGTGGCGTGTTCACCCTCGTCGTGTGGGGTGCGA
>NZ_AJVB01000932.1:0-508 GCF_000278445.1 Rhodococcus sp. R1101 | reverse complement strand
GGGGTTGGGTTTCGACCAGCTCTGGTAACAGGCGCGACCGGCGAACTCGATCAGTGCTTCGCCGCCCTCGGCGTCGGTCTCCCAGGCGACGTCGTCGGGGAGATGGAACTCCGTCGTGGCGATGAGCCGGACCTTCGGATCGGCGGATTCGGGCGCCATCGTCTCCTCCTCGCCTCTACCGTTGCGCCCTCCGGGACGCACGGTTCCTTCCGTCCGCACAGTAACGCCCCTCGACCTGCACCGATCGATGACGTCACCATGACACCTTGCCTGACGCCACAGATGACGCCACACTGGCGTCATGGATATCGACAAGTACACGTCCGCCATCACCGACTCCGTGATCGCGGCGGCCGAACTCGGCGACGAACAGACCCGGCGTACCGCCGCGGCCCTGGCGACGGCCATCGCCGCTCCCGTCCGGCTCGCGGTCCTGGCCGCCCTGTCCGACATGGCCAACGAGGTCAGCGACGAACTCGGCGACCGCACGGTCACCGTGCGCCTCGAC
>NZ_AJVB01000931.1:0-516 GCF_000278445.1 Rhodococcus sp. R1101 | reverse complement strand
CGTTCAGATAGAAGATCAACGCGAACTCGTCGAGGGTCAGTGCGGCGCCGATGCCGAACATCGCGGCAAGGACCGTGGCGGCGACCCGGTTCGAGTCCTCGGAGATCGCGATCAGTCCCCCGCCGGCGATCACCATCGTGACGACGCCGAACACCATGTGGTGCACGTGCTGCCCACCGGGGGTGATGTTGCCGGGCCACCAGCGCACCTGTGCCCGGATCAACCGCACGCTGATCCGGATGAAGACGAACGCGGCCACGAAGCCGAGCAAGAAGGCCAGCAGCGGCAGGTGGCCCTGATCGACGATCTCGCGCCGCACCCAGTCGAGCATCACCGGATCACCCCGGCCACCGTGGATTCATGTCCACAGCATTGCAGGAGTGACCCGGTGATTCGGGTCAGTTGTTGCCGAAACCGGCGCGTCGCAGCGCGTCGGCCATCGACCCGGACGCGGCAGGTGCCGAACGGCGGTCGCCGCCCCGGCCCTGCTGGTCACGCTTGCCCTGACCGTTCCGG
>NZ_AJVB01000930.1:0-517 GCF_000278445.1 Rhodococcus sp. R1101 | reverse complement strand
GGCCAGAGACGTCATGGGCAAGGCCGGTGTCCTCAACCCGGACGGCACACCCAAGATCGCCACGATCCGCGTCACCGGCCGGGTACACGTACGCAACGGTGACGAGATCGGTTACGACTACCGCACCCGCACACTGGACTTCGGCAACTCCGACGTTCCTTTCAGCGTTGTGGAATCACAAGCGTTGGCAGCAGCATTGGCCAATGACGACCAAGCCCGAGTCGTCGCTATCCTCGAACGCCACGCCACGATCGACTATCCCGAGAACAAGGGATTCGACGTGTACAACGACCAGTTCGGATTCCACTTCGACGCTATCGACAAGATCGACGTCACCTGGCACTGAGGTCGACACGACGACGCATCGTGCCGCACAGAGTATCTCGGCTCCGAGCGGCACTGATGTGACGGTCACGAATCTACCCGACCTCGGCGGGCCTGTCGGCCGGATCAGGAGGATCCCGTCGGCGATGGGCCGGTACGACGCCGCGTCACCCGGTCGAGGCGACACCGAACG
>NZ_AJVB01000929.1:0-517 GCF_000278445.1 Rhodococcus sp. R1101 | reverse complement strand
GAGAGACGCCGTGACCGACGGCACCGAGCCGGCCACAGGCATCGCCTCCGGCGACACGCTGCGTCGGATCTACGACGTCCTGCTGCTGGACCTCGACGGCACCGTCTACCGGGGCGCCGAACCCGTCCCGGGTGCCCGGGAGGCGCTGGCGGCCGGTGACGACACCGTTCTGTACGTCACGAACAACGCCAGCCGCCGGCCTTCGGAGGTCGCGTTGCACCTGCGGGAACTCGGCTTTCCGGCCGAGGATTCGTCCGTGGTGACGAGCTCGCAGTCCGCGGCGCGCCTGCTCGCCGAGCGGTTCCCGGCCGGCGCGCCGGTGCTCGTCGTCGGAACCGATGCCCTCGCCGAGGAGGTGGCCGGTGTCGGTCTCACCCCGGTCCGGTCGGCGGACACGCGTCCGGTGGCCGTGGTGCAGGGGCATTCTCCGGATACCGGATGGGCGATCCTCGCGGAGGCGACGCTCGCCGTCCGTGCCGGTGCCCTGTGGGTGGCCACGAACGTCGACTCGACCCTG
>NZ_AJVB01000928.1:0-519 GCF_000278445.1 Rhodococcus sp. R1101 | reverse complement strand
CAACGAGGGCGGACTGCGCCGCGGCGATTTCGGGCACATCAGCATCCGTGCCGATCACAGCCTCGTCGAGCTGCCGAAGGATCTGTCGCCGCAGACCCTCGATGCGCTGCGCTCCACCCGCATCTCGGGCGTTCTCATCCAGCTGCAGCCCGACTCCGGTGCGCCGTCCGGACGTCCGAGCTCGTATCGCGGACGCGACGACCGGCGCGGTGACGACCGGCGCGGGGGAGACCGCCGCGATCACGGAAAACGCGATCGCGGGGGCAAGCGCGAGTACGGCGACAGCCGTGGTGGCCGCTCCGGCGACTTCACGCACCGCAGCGACCGCAACGACCGTGGTGGTCGCGGCGGCTACCGCGACTGACGTCCGTCAGCTCGTCCGCTGTGCCAGGACGTCGGCAGCGGCGCCGTCGATCGACTCTCGGATGATGTCGGCGTGCCCGGCGTGGCGGGCCCACTCCTCGATCTGATGCAGGATCAGGAACCGGACGGTGAACGGTTCGCCCTGATCGAGCCACT
>NZ_AJVB01000927.1:0-520 GCF_000278445.1 Rhodococcus sp. R1101 | reverse complement strand
CCGCGAGCCACAGGGCGATCGCGGGATTGCCGCCCATGCGGCGCGCGAGTTTCGGCACGGCCCACGCCATGAGCGCCAGGCCGGGAAGCATGGTCAGGCGCCACAACCACGTTCCCGTCACCACGTTGTCGTCGGTGATGGACGTGATGCCCGCACCGAGGAGCAGGTGGACGGGTCCGTAGGGGGTGGTGGTGGTCGTCCACACGTTGCTGACGTTGTCGAGCAGGACACCCGGATTGACCACCGGCCCCACCGCGTACGGATCGAAGCCGTCGCGCAACAGCGCGCCCTGGGCGAGATAGGAATACGCGTCGCGGCTGAACATCGGTGTGGCGAACAGCAGGGGAGCGGTCCACGCGGGCAGCACCGTCCACAGATCGCGTACCGTCACGAGCCCGGCGAGGGCGGCCCGGCCGAGGCGCACCCACGCGCCGATCATGACGAGCACGCCGATCCACAGGATGATCGTCGAGAGCAACTGGCCGTGGCCGAAGCGCAACCACGACAGGTAGATGCCCTC
>NZ_AJVB01000926.1:0-523 GCF_000278445.1 Rhodococcus sp. R1101 | reverse complement strand
GGGCGAGATCGGGCGCCCCGGGGCTGGTGTAGGTCACCTCGTAGAAGCGCCGCGGAAATCCCCCGAAGTCGTACACGAGCGGGGTGCCCGTGGTGGTCGAGCCGATGGTCAGCGGTGCGGATTCCCAGTGCGCCGAGACCACGAGGATCGCCGTGGGGCGTGGCAGGTCGGCCGCCCAGCGCTGCAGTTGCGAGACCCACAGCTCGCTGTCGACGAGCGGCGGAGCGCCGTGACTGAGGAACAGGGCGGGCGTGGTCGCGGAATCGGTGCTCATGACGTCCCCTTGGAGTTGAAGCTTCAAGTATTATGAAGGACAACCCACCCTGAGGGCATTCTGTTCCCGGGGCGGCGGCGAGACCGAACGAGCGAGGAGAACGCATGAGCAACGAGGACCCCCGGTGGCTCGATCCGACGCAGCAGAACGCCTGGCGCGCACTCGTCTCCGTCATCACGCGATTGCCGGCCGCGCTCGACACCCAGATGCAGCGCGACTCCGACATGACCCACTTCGAGTACTTCGTCC
>NZ_AJVB01000925.1:0-525 GCF_000278445.1 Rhodococcus sp. R1101 | reverse complement strand
ACGCCCTGCGCGAACAGTTCTCCCGCGTGCGCGTGTTCGCATTCATCGACACCGCCGACGAGGTCACCCACTACTTCTCGGCCGGCGCCGAGCTGGGGGAGTCGATGTCGCGGATGCTGCGGGAAGCGAAGCTGATCACCTACGACGGTCACTCCGACTACGGCAACGCGCTGGGCAGCTTCGCCGAGAACCACGCCCACGCCCTCACCGGCCGCAGCTCGCTGCTGATCCTCGGCGACGGCCGCACCAACTACCGCAATCCGAACCTCGAAGCCCTCGACCATCTCGTGTCCGTCGCGCGCCACGCGCACTGGCTCAACCCCGAGCCGAAGGGGCAATGGGGTTCCGGCGACTCGGCCGCCCGCGTCTACAGCGAGGTCGTCACGATGCACGAGTGCCGGTCGGCGCAGCAGCTCGCGACGGTGGTGGCGAGTCTGCTCCCCGTGTGAACCCGTAAGCTGGACAACCGTGCATCAGCCAACGGATCGGCCCTCGGCCCCCAGGCGCCGCCTGGGCGTCATGGGC
>NZ_AJVB01000924.1:0-537 GCF_000278445.1 Rhodococcus sp. R1101 | reverse complement strand
TTCATCCCGCTGTGGATCTCGAGTTACGTCTTCGACCTGCGTGTTCCCGAGGTGAGCCTCGCGACGGAGAACATCGCCGACTTCGTCAGCGCGTACATCATCGGCAACCTGCTGCAGATGATCTTCCGGTTCTACTGCTTCCGGAAGTTCGTCTTTCCCGAGGAGATGGTTCCGGACACCCCCGCCGACGAGCACACCGGGCAGCTCGACCGATCCTGATCCCCGACCGGCCCGATCGGGGCTAACGAGGTTCGCGTGTCCCGCTCGCCGGCTGCATGTCCCGATCGCGCTGCGCCCCGAGGAACAGGGCGAACAGTGCGGGCCGGCGGCGCTGCAGTTCGAGCCGGCCGCCGTCCGCCTCCGCGAGGGCACGCGCCAGCGCCAGGCCCACCCCGGTCGAACCACCCCCGGAGAACCCGCGGTCGAAGACGTACGGGGCGACCTCGTCGCTGACGCCCTCCCCCTCGTCGGCGACCTCGATGCACACCGTGACGTCGCCGCGGGTCGCGACGTGCCGCACCGAGACCGTGCACGTGC
>NZ_AJVB01000923.1:0-538 GCF_000278445.1 Rhodococcus sp. R1101 | reverse complement strand
TCCCGGAACGAGCAACCGCGAGTGGAAGGTACCGGTCGTCGCGTCCGCGCTGGTGTCGCGTTCGAACGTGATGTGGGCGTCCTCGAAGCCCAGCCACCGTCGCGTGAGTGGGAACCACGCCTTGTAGGTGGCCTCCTTGGCACAGAACAGCAGGCGGTCCCAGTGCAGGTCGTCGCCGGCCGAAGCGAGCCATTGCCGTTCGGGTTCGAGGCTCACCGCGGGCAGTACCCCGTCGGGGAGCACGTCGTGCGGTTCGGCGTCGATGCCCAGCGAGCGGATCTGCAGCGAATAGCCCAGCACGGCACCGCGATAGCCGTCGCAATGGGTGAGGCTGCCGACGACGCCGCGCGGCCAGATCGGATCGCCGTTCTCTCCGCGCAGCACCGGCGCGGGGTCGACGCCGAGGGTGCGCATGGCCTGCCGAGCACAGTGGCGGGCACCGGCGAACTCACGTCGCCGCTTGTCCACCGCCCGCGCCACGAGCGGCTCCTCCTGAGGATGAGGCCGCAGTCCCGGTGGGTCCTCGAACAACTCGGCT
>NZ_AJVB01000922.1:0-545 GCF_000278445.1 Rhodococcus sp. R1101 | reverse complement strand
GGCAGTCCCGATCCTCGTGTCCGCGCCCACGCCGAGGCCACCGAGCGGATCCGTGTGGATCCCGACAGCGCGTTCGTCCTCTCGCTGGAGACCGCGAAGCGGGTCGCCGCGCTCGGCGCGGACGGGATCCGGGAGTGACACGATGCTGATCGGCGAGGTCTCGCGAAGGTCCGGCGTCAGCAGCCGCATGCTGCGCCACTACGACCGCCTGGGCCTCGTGACTCCGACGGGCCGCACGTCCGGCGGTTACCGCGAATACACCGAGGACGACCTCCGGACGCTGTTCCATGTGGAGAGTCTCCGAAGCCTCGGTCTGTCGCTGAACGAGGTCGGACGCGCGTTACGAGAACCGGACTTCGCTCCCGCCGAGTTGGTGCAGGAGTTGATCCGGCACACGCGAGAGCGGATTGCCGCCGAGACCGAGTTGCTCGCCCGTCTCGACGATGTCGACTCGGCCTCCCCGACAGGGTGGGACGACGTCCTGCGTCTCGTCGCCTTGCTCCGCGCGTTCGAATCCGACTCCGGATCCCGCCGGCAGCAAGCGA
>NZ_AJVB01000921.1:0-545 GCF_000278445.1 Rhodococcus sp. R1101 | reverse complement strand
CATCAAACACGTCGTCCTCGGCACCTCGTTCAAGGCCGAGGTCTTCGAGCAGCACTTCGCCGACGGTTCCGACTTCGGCCTCGAGATCGAATACGTCACCGAGACCGAGCCGCTCGGCACCGGCGGCGGTATCCGCAACGTGCTGCCGAAGCTGCGCGCCGACAACGTGATGGTCTTCAACGGCGACGTGCTCGGCGGCACCGATCTTGGTGCGGTGCTCGACACCCACGTGCGGACCGAGGCGGACGTGACCCTGCACCTGGTGCGGGTGAGCGATCCGCGTGCCTTCGGCTGCGTCCCCACCGACGACGACGGCCGGGTGACCGCCTTCCTCGAGAAGACTCAGGATCCGCCGACCGATCAGATCAACGCCGGCTGCTACGTCTTCCGCCGCGAGATCATCGAGCAGATCCCCGAGGGCCGTCCGGTGTCGGTGGAGCGCGAGGTGTTCCCGACGCTGCTGACCGAGGGCAAGAAGGTGTACGGGCACGTCGACGCGGCCTATTGGCGCGACATGGGAACCCCGGAGGACTTCGTCCGAGGCT
>NZ_AJVB01000920.1:0-551 GCF_000278445.1 Rhodococcus sp. R1101 | reverse complement strand
GCTCTGCAGTCCGAGCTGGTTACCGCCCCACACCAGCGCGGCGGCGACGAACAGGGCGGTCGGAGGCACCAGCCCCAGAAGCCACAGATGGCGTTTGCGGTCGCGCCATGGGAGATCGGGCCGCTCCACCGAATCCGCCGATGCCGTACTCATGTCGGGCCTCCTCATCACCGTCGATAACGCAGAGCACACCACCCTTTGGTGACGCACACCACTCATACTTTGACTCTAGAGCGGTATTCGTCCGAGGTCTAGACATTTGATCGAATTTGTAAATCTCGCGAGACGTGGCGGGAAACGACGAAGGCGAGCCGTGCAGGCTCGCCTTCCGTTCGAATCGGTCCCGACCGGGACCCGGGCTCAGGACTCGTCGACCACCGATGCCGACACCTCGCCGAGGCGGGCCCGGAAGACCTGCGTGTCCGCGGCACAACCGTGGACGGCCGGCCGCCGATCGCAGGCCGACAGCCACGCCGAGTCGCCGGGCTTCAGCGTCACCGACTCGCCCTCGCATTCGACCCGCACATCGCCCGCGGTGCACAACAGGATCT
>NZ_AJVB01000919.1:0-553 GCF_000278445.1 Rhodococcus sp. R1101 | reverse complement strand
AGCACTGTTCGAGAAGATGGGGGGTCTGCAGGCGGAGCGGGTCACCGACCTGCTCGACATCCGTGACCGCGTGATCGCCGAGTTGCAGGGCGCTCCCGAACCCGGGCTCGAGATGCCGGACGAACCGTCCGTGCTCCTGGCCACCGACCTCGCACCCGCCGACACCGCGGGTCTGGACCCGTCCGTGATCGTCGCGCTCGCCACGTCGCTCGGAGGACCCACGAGCCACACCGCGATCATCGCGCGTCAGCTGGGCATCCCGTGCGTCGTCGCGGTGGCCGGCCTCGACGACGTCCCGGTGGGGACGACGGTGCTGGTCGACGGCGCGACGGGCCGGATCGTGCTCTCACCGGACGGCGCCGAGGCCGCTGCCGAGGTCGAACGAGACCGCATCGAACGCGAACGTGTGGCGGGCTGGTCCGGTCCGGGAGCCACCGCGGACGGGCACCCGGTGGAGATCCTCGCCAACGTGCAGGACGGATCAGGCGCCCGGGCGGCGCGGCACACGCCGGCGCAGGGCATCGGACTGTTCCGCACCGAACTGTGCTTCCTC
>NZ_AJVB01000918.1:0-549 GCF_000278445.1 Rhodococcus sp. R1101 | reverse complement strand
GGTGGTCGTTTCGCCTGGTACTGCGGGTATTTGCGGACGAGCGCGTCGATGCCCGCAGTTCCCTCGGCAGTGTCGGCGTCGTGGACCGTGGCGATGCCGTCGATGCGGACCCACCACAGCTGCGACCAGTCGTCGCTGTAGTGGTCGACGAGCACGCACACCCGTGGGTTCTCGGCGATGTCGGCGAGTCGACGCAGGCGCCGGGTGGATTTCGGCTTGTCGTCGACACAGGTGTGGATCACGTCGCCGTCGAGGGCGAACACGATGGGGACGAGGTGTGGCTCGCCGGACCCGTCGGCGGTGGCGAGGCGGGCCACTCGGGCATCGGCGACACTGCGACGGACGTCCATGCGCCTCACGGTAACCGGACGGTCAGTGTCGGCCCGGGAGATCGACCTCCGGCACCGTCTTGTCGGTGCGTAGTCCTCGCCAGCTCGGATGCCGGAGGCTTCCGCCCGCGTACTCCCGGTACTCGACCTCTCCGACGAGGATGGGCTCCACCCAGTGGGCGCCGTGGGTCTCCCGTGCCGGCGGAGCGACCGCCAGTGG
>NZ_AJVB01000917.1:0-559 GCF_000278445.1 Rhodococcus sp. R1101 | reverse complement strand
CTGCGAGAGGTTGCCGTGCAGGTCCACCGCCGGGATACCGGAGTCGGTGAGCTGCTTGGCGAGCTTGCGGGCCTGATGCTTGGTGCGCATGAACAGGATTCGGCGACCGGTACCCGACGCGAGGGTGCGGACGAGGTCCTTCTTCGCCTCCATGCCCGCGACATCGAAGACGTGGTGGGTCATCGCGGCGACGGGGGAGGTGGCCTCGTCGACCGAGTGCATGACCGGGTTCTTCAGGAACCGCTTGACGAGCTTGTCGACGCCGTTGTCCAGGGTGGCCGAGAACAGCAGCCGCTGACCGTCTTTCGGTGTCGCCGTCAGGATGCGGGTGACGCCCGGCAAGAATCCGAGGTCGGCCATGTGGTCGGCCTCGTCGAGCACCGTGACCTCGACGTCGTCGAGCGCGACGAACTTCTGGCGCATGAGATCTTCGAGGCGGCCCGGGCAGGCGATGACGATGTCGACACCGCGACGCAGGGCTTCGACCTGGCGCTTCTGCGACACGCCACCGAAGATCGTGGTGACCTTCAGTCCGGACGAATGCGCGAGCGGTTCGATC
>NZ_AJVB01000916.1:0-559 GCF_000278445.1 Rhodococcus sp. R1101 | reverse complement strand
ACCGGACGGCTGCACGGATAAGTCGACGTTCCGCCACGTGATCGTCTCCCGCAGAAGGAGAATGGAGAGATCGTCCAACTCCGTCAGGCCCTCGGCTGCAGCGACGAATGCACCGGCGATACGGTCGCACGCCTGATCGTCCGCCACCGGTCCTTCACTCGACGTGAATTCGAAACGATGAGCACTCGAATCGTCGAGGGGGCGGTGCTCCGTCACGTTCAACCCGAAGCAGCGGAACGACTCGACGAGTTCGGTGAGAGTGAAGCGACCCTCCGGCCAGTGTGCAATGCAGTTCACTCGCTCGGCGAGCTCGCTGGGGTGAAAGCTCAGTGACATGGCGGAACTCGTCGAGGCTGTGGTGGTCATGAAGATCCTTCCGGCGGCAGTGATACCAGCCTTACGTGGACGAACGTCGACGAACAGTGCCGTTTCGGAGTGACACGAACCGTCGGACACACCGATTCGGAACACTCCGAGAATTCACATCTGCGGCATCATCAGCCCGATGAGCAAGCACATCGTGCTCGGCCCGGCCGAGATACCGAACACCCTTGTAGAT
>NZ_AJVB01000915.1:0-562 GCF_000278445.1 Rhodococcus sp. R1101 | reverse complement strand
GACAGGCGGTGTGCGATGACCACCGACGTGCGACCCTCGAGCGCCTCGGTCAACGCCTCCTGCACGGCGGCCTCCGAGGTCGAATCGAGATGGGCGGTGGCCTCGTCCAGGATCACCACCCGCGGATGGGCGAGCAGCAGCCGCGCGATCGTCAGCCGCTGACGCTCACCACCCGAGAGCCGGTAGCCGCGTTCGCCGACGACCGTGTCGAGTCCGTTCGGCAACGACGCGATCAGGGGCTTGAGGCGAGCGCGACGCAGGGCGTCCCACAGTTCGTCCTCGCCGGCTTCGGGGCGGGCGAGCAGCAGGTTGTTGCGGACCGTGTCGTGGAACAGGTGACCGTCCTGGGTGACGAGCCCGACCGTCGCGCGGATCGAATCGGCGGTCAGGTCGCGGACGTCCGCTCCGCCGAGCAGCACAGCACCGGAATCGACGTCGTACAGTCGCGGGATCAGTTGGGCGATGGTCGATTTCCCCGCACCGGACGACCCGACCAGTGCGACCATCCGGCCCGGTTCCACGCGGAACGACACGTCGTGCAGCACCTCTTCGCCACCTCGGG
>NZ_AJVB01000914.1:0-567 GCF_000278445.1 Rhodococcus sp. R1101 | reverse complement strand
TTTCCGTCGCTGCTCCTTGCTCACCCCGGCTACCTCGAGCGGGAACTCCACGTTCCGGATCACCGTGCGCGAATGCAGCAGGTTGAACTGCTGGAAGACCGTCCCGATCCGGCGACGGGCCGCACGCAGATCGGCTCCGGACAACGTCGACAGATCGTCCTTGCCGAGCAGGATCCGTCCCGAGGTGGGCCGCTCGAGCAGGTTCAGGCAGCGCAACAGGGTGGACTTGCCGGATCCGGACGGGCCCACGATGCCGTAGATCTCGCCGTCCGGGATCTCGAGCGACACCCCTCGCAGCGCCGCGACCTCCCCGGAGCGCCCGGCTCCGGGGAAGGTCTTGACGAGGTTCTCGACGACGATCATCAGTTCGTCGGGTGAACCGGAAGCACGGCGCCGGAGTAGGTCTCCTCGATCCAGGCAGCCGTCTCGGGCGATTCGAGAGCCTCGGCAAGGGCGGTGACGGCCGGGTCGTTCTCGTTCTCGGCCCGCACGACGAGCAGGTTGGAGAAGGGGTTGTTCTCCACCTTCTCGGTGACGATGGCGTCGTCGGCCGGATCGAGGCCGGCT
>NZ_AJVB01000913.1:0-572 GCF_000278445.1 Rhodococcus sp. R1101 | reverse complement strand
GTCGGCTTCGGTGCGCGGCCGGGGCTCCTCGCTCACGTCACCGAGCGGCCGCGGGGTCTCCGCACCGGCACTGCCCGCCAGCGGGGTCTGGACACGGGCGTCCTCCCGGACCGGCGGACGGAGCGGAGCCGGCGGCGCACCCTGGGCCGGGACCGGATCGCCCACCACCTGCACCGAACCGTCCGGCGCGACCACGATCCGCGCGACCTGCCCGGTGGGGATCATGCCCAGCTCCGCCGCGGCGACCGCGAGGGCGGGAGCCGACTCGGCCATCGCCACGTCGCGCTGCAGCACCGCCCGCTTCTGCGCGAGCTCCTCGTTGAGGGAACGCGCCGCGCTCAGCTCGTAGGAGTCCTCGGTCGCCCGGGTGGTGAGCAACAACGTCACGGCCATACCCACGCCGAGAAGGGCGATGATGGTGGCGACGAACGGGATCCGGGTGCGGACACGCCCGGCACCCGTCGTCCGGCCGCGGGTCTCGACCGGTTCGACGCCGAGCTGCGCGGCGCGCTGAGACCGTCTCTGATAGGCACGCTGCGCTGCCGTCGATCGCCCCGAGTGCCGGCGCTGCG
>NZ_AJVB01000912.1:0-577 GCF_000278445.1 Rhodococcus sp. R1101 | reverse complement strand
GGCCCCGACATGACGGTGGGCCGATTCCGGTCCGAACGCCAGCGGCGGCAGGGTGCCGCGCACGCAGTGCAGCAACGCTGTCGTACCCCTCGATGTGTGGTCGGCCACGACGGCCGTCCCCGTCCGGCGCGCCGTCTCGCGTGCGAGCGCGAATTCGCCGGGTCGCAAGGACGGCAGGTCGGCCTGCAGGACCACGAGTTCGGCATCGGGTGCGACCTCGCGCACCCGGCGGGCCGCTGCGCGCAGCGCGGCATTGAGCGGATCGGGGGAGCCGGGCGGGACATGGTCGGGAAGGACGTCCGCGTCGCATGCCCGCGCGGCGACCGCGACGCGGTCGTCGGCCGTGACGACGGTGACCGTCACGTCTCGGGCGGACAGCGCCGCCGTGACGGTGTCCTGCAGCATCGCGAGCACCAGCGATTCCCGTGCCACCGGGTCGAGAACAGGGGCGAGCCGCGACTTCGCCAGGCCGAGGGCCTTGACGGGAACGAGCACGTGCGTCGCGGACATTGCCCGATTGTGCCATCAGCGACGAGTTCGGCCACTGCACGGTCGACCGGCGCGGTCGGTGTGGCAC
>NZ_AJVB01000911.1:0-580 GCF_000278445.1 Rhodococcus sp. R1101 | reverse complement strand
CATGCTCAGCCAGCCGATGACGGCGACGGCGGGAATCCAGCCGATGAGGAAGCCCACCGTGGGACCGGCCAGCGAGGTGAGGGTCGTGCGACCGCCGGCGAGAACGGGCAGTGCCAGTCCCAGCACGATCACGGTGAGCACCGACAGGACACCCTTACGCGCGCCGAGCAGTGCACCCGCGAGCATCACACCGAGGGTCTGCAGCGTGATGGGCACGCCGGACGATCCGATGCTGATCTGGCCGGGCAGTCCCAGGGCGATGATCAGGGCGGCGAAGACGGCGATCTGCGCGAGGTCGCGCGCGGGGATACGGCGGGACGAGGACACGGTTACTCAGCCTTCTGATATGGACGGTGAACCCGTAGAGCCTAAGCCGTACCGGCGTGCCGCACGTCATCGGCCCGTGTCCGGCTGCCCGAAGGTCACACCGGGGTGCACCTCCGGGTGTCCCCTGATCTTTCCCTGATATCTGTGCTGACCTGGTGTTTTTCGCTTCCGGAGCTGTCAGGATCGAGGCGTACCAAGCAAACGGAGTCCGGCACGGAAGAGGTCGGCATCGAGGTGGGAGTACCCATGTTCT
>NZ_AJVB01000910.1:0-588 GCF_000278445.1 Rhodococcus sp. R1101 | reverse complement strand
TTCTTCCGGCAGTACTACAACTTGCGGGCATTGTTGCGCCGCACCGACCCCGAACTCCGCTTCCTGACGCCGCTCGACGATTACCCCCTGATCGATGCATACGGTCGACGAGACAGCTTCCGCGGTCTGCCTCGCACGCCACCATGGAACGCGCTCGCCTTCGTGCTGCGCAGCCCCACATTCGGCCTGCGCGACCTGATGCGCATCGACCCCCGTGCCGCGGCGCCGCTGGCAGCGGTGTCGGTTCCCGACATCTATCGTCGACTCGACCGGCTCGATGCCGAGACGTTTCTGGAACGGATCAACTTCCCTGCCGCCGCCCGGCACCTGGCTTTCGAGGTGTTCTCGCGCAGCTTCTTCCTCGAACCGGCGCACATGTCCGCGGCGGAGCTGGCCACCATGTTCCACATCTATTTCCTCGGCTCGAGCGAGGGCCTGCTCTTCGATGTGGCCGGCACCAACTTCGACGAGCTGTGGGCGCCGCTACGCGAATATCTGACAGCCGAGCGAGTCCCGTCCCGTACCGGCACCGTGCGCTTCCACACCGGTGTCTCCATTGCCGCCATCGACACCACCACCGGCGCCCCA
>NZ_AJVB01000909.1:0-588 GCF_000278445.1 Rhodococcus sp. R1101 | reverse complement strand
CCTGGTATCCGGGCTCGACCCTGTTGATGGGTATCGGTCAGGGCACCGTCACGGCGACCCCGATCCAGGTCGCGCGGTGGACGGCGGGTATCGCGTCGGGTCAGGTGGTGACCCCGCAGCTCGCCGCCGCCTACGGCCCCGGGGATGCGGTTCCGATTCCCGCCGGGGCGCCGCACCGGCTGTCGTTCGCGGACAAGCTCGAACCGGTGCGGGCGGGCATGCGGGCGTCCGCCTCGGCCGGCACCGCCGGTCAGCTTGCGAGCCTGCCGGTCTCGACCGCCGCCAAGACGGGTACGGCGGAGGATCCGTCGGCCCCCGGAAAGGGTCTCAATGCGTGGTTCTCCGCGGTGGTGCCGGCCGAGGCACCGGAGGTCGTGGTGACGGCACTGGTGCGCGGTGGCGGGTTCGGTTCGGCCACCTCCGGGCCGGTGGTGAAGGGTCTGCTCGAGCGTTACCTCGCGCAGACCCGGGCACCGAATCCGTAAGTGATCAGGCAGCAGTCGACGACGCGGCGTAGGCGGCGAGCACCTCGGGCCGTTCCATGCAGGCCGTCGCGCCTTCGGCGACGCAGGTGAGAGGACGGTCGGC
>NZ_AJVB01000908.1:0-592 GCF_000278445.1 Rhodococcus sp. R1101 | reverse complement strand
ATGCCGACGATGTACGCGCTGCCGGTGGCACCCCCGTCGTGGCCGACGTCGAGAAGATGGACATCGCCGAGATGACCGAGTTGCTGCGCGGCCACGACGCGGTGGTCTGGTCCGCAGGTGCGGGCGGAGGGAATCCCGAACGTACCTATGCGGTGGACCGGGACGCGGCGATCGCCTCGATGACCGCCGCGCAGGAGGCCGGGGTGCGCCGGTACGTGATGGTGTCGTATTTCGGGGCCCGCCCCGACCACGGCGTCCCCGAGGACAACGGCTTCTACGCCTATGCCGAGGCCAAGTCGGCCGCGGATGCCCATCTGCGGGGCACCGACCTCGACTGGACGATCCTCGGTCCGAGCGCGCTGACCCTCGACCCGCCCACCGGCCGCATCCACATCGAAGGGCACGGGGCGAGAGACAAGGGGCAGGTCTCACGCGCCGACGTGGCGGCCGTCGCTGCAGCCGTGCTCGAGCGCCCGGAGACGGTGGGCCGCACCATCGAGTTCGACAACGGTGACGTCCCGATCGACGAGGCACTCGACGCGCTGAGGTAGTTCCCCGTCCAGCAGTCCGCCCCCGGTAGCAGGGGGCAACC
>NZ_AJVB01000907.1:0-596 GCF_000278445.1 Rhodococcus sp. R1101 | reverse complement strand
AGACTCTGCCGTTGCTTCGCATTGTGTTGCACGGCTTTCGGATTCACACGGTCGTCGGACTTCGCCGAGGACAAGCCCGCCGGTTCGCCGTGCCGGCATCTCGACGCGCGCTTCGCGTGCACCATCCATGAGACGCTGCCGTCCCGTGGTTTCCGCGGATGTACGGTGTTCGACTGTTTCGGTGCGGGACAAGCCGTCTCCCAGCGGTTGTTCGCCGGCGTGAGTCGGCGGGACCGACCCGACACCTGCTACCGGATGTTCTCGGCGTTCGCCGTGGTGAAAGAGCTGCACGAGATGATGTGGCACCTGCTCGAGGCCCAGCAGCGCACCTACGATCCGGAGCTCGCGGACGACGCGCGGGAGCTCGTCGAATCCCTTGCCGTCCTGACTCGCAGGGGCGTGGACGAACTCGAGTCCCTCGAGATCGGCGAGATACGTGCATCCGTTCGGCCGGTCCTCATGGAGGTCAGTGCGGAGGTGCGGGGTTCGTACTTCGCGGACGACGAGGGGATGGATCCCGATCTCGTCCCGGGCGCCGACCTCGCCGGAACCGATCTGCGGGGCCACCGGTTGTGCGGCGCCGACCTGCGGAACGC
>NZ_AJVB01000906.1:0-607 GCF_000278445.1 Rhodococcus sp. R1101 | reverse complement strand
GAGCAGCATGCGCACGATCGTCGCGTCGATGATGAGCGCGACGATCATGCCGACACCGAGGAACCGCATGATCGACAGGCCGGAGATGGTGAAGGCTCCGGTGACCACGATCAGCAGCAGTGCAGCGGCGGTGACGACACGTCCGGTGCGAGCGATGCCGTACTCGACGGCCTCGACCGTCGTCGCTCCGGCCGCGCGGGCCTCCATCATGCGCGACATGAGGAACACCTCGTAGTCGGTCGACAGGCCGAACACCACGGCGAGGATGAGGACGACGAAGGTCGGCTCCATCGCCGCGGGAACGACGTGCAGCCACGACGCGCCGTGGCCCAGCTGGAACACCCAGGTCAGCACGCCGAAGGTCGCGGCGAGGCTCAGCGCCGCCATGAGCACCGCCTTGATCGGCAGTGCCACCGACCCGAATGCCAGGAACAGCAGCACCAGGGTCGAGAGCACCATGATCGTGATCATCCAGGGCAGCGAATCCGAGACGGCCTGGTTGGCGTCGTCGACGAGGGCCCGGCCACCGCCGACGAGCAGGTCGGTGCCGTCCGGCACGTCCAGGGCGCGCAGTTCGCCGGTGATCTCGCTCGCCCGTGCGGTGCCG
>NZ_AJVB01000905.1:0-609 GCF_000278445.1 Rhodococcus sp. R1101 | reverse complement strand
GAAACCGGCCGTCGAGTGTGTGAGCAGGCCGAGCCGGCCCAGCGACGACTTGCCTTCGAGGCGACCGGCGAGGTCGGCCGGCAAGGTGCACCGCTCCATCGTCGACCCGAGCACGAACTCGCCGGGATGCAGCACGAACGGCTCACCCTCGGGCACCCGCACCAGCGACGTCAGTTCGTCCTGCTGCTCCGCCGGGTCGATGTGGGTGTAGCGGGTGTTGTTGAAAACGCGGAACAGGCTGTCGAGCTTGACGTCGACACTCGACGGCTGCACGAGTTCCGGATCGAAGGGGTCGATGCCGAGATGACCGGAAGCGATCTGGGCGCGGATGTCACGATCGGAGAGCAGCACGGATAGAGGTTAACAACCTGCTCGGGGCCGGCCGGACAGGCGCTCTACGTCGACTGATCCTTACGCAGTTGCACCGAGATGGTCAGCAGCAGCTCGGTGCATTCCTCGATCACGTCGTCGCGATCCATCGGGACCGTGCCGTCGAGCCACGCCGTCAGTGCCTGCGCCAGGCCTCCGACGACGTAGTGTGCCGCAAGGTCGAGGCGCGGGCTCGGGGCGACCGCGTAGATGTTCTCGGCCTGCGCCGTGACGAGGCCG
>NZ_AJVB01000904.1:0-615 GCF_000278445.1 Rhodococcus sp. R1101 | reverse complement strand
GCCACCGACGAGCAGCGTCGTCGCCGCGAGCGTGCGAACGCAGAGAAGAAGGCGTCCGCGTTGCAGAAGCAGGCGGCCAAGCTCGGAGCCAAGGCCACCAAGGCCACGGCCGCCCAGAACATGGCCAAGCGCGCCGAGAAGCTTCTCGACGACCTCGACGACGTGCGGGTGGCCGACAAGGTCGCGAAGATCCGGTTCCCGACGCCTGCTGCATGCGGCAAGACCCCGCTGATGGCGAAGGAACTGACCAAGGTCTACGGTTCGCTCGAAATCTTCACCGGTGTCGACCTCGCGATCGACCGCGGCAGCCGCGTGGTCATCCTCGGCCTCAACGGTGCCGGCAAGACCACCCTGTTGCGTCTTCTCGCCGGAGTGGAAACCCCCGATCTCGGCGAGCTCGTCCCGGGCCACGGTCTGAAGATCGGGTACTTCGCCCAGGAACACGACACCATCGACGACTCGGCGTCGGTATGGGAGAACATCCGGCACGCCGCGCCGGACGCCGGCGAACAGGACCTGCGGGGACTGCTCGGCGCGTTCATGTTCACCGGCCCCCAGCTCGAGCAGCCCGCGGGAACGCTCTCCGGCGGTGAGAAGACCCGGCTGGCGCTCGCG
>NZ_AJVB01000903.1:0-618 GCF_000278445.1 Rhodococcus sp. R1101 | reverse complement strand
GATGGACGCACTGACCGAGCGCAATCGGCTCCTCGAACTCGAACGTCTCAAGGAAGCCGAACTCGCGGCCACCCAGGAACGCACCCGCATCGCCCGGGAGATGCACGACATCGTCGCGCACTCGCTCACCGCGATCATCGCGCAGGCCGACGGCGGGCGATACGCCGCGGCCGCGAACCCGCAGACCGCAGCCGACGTACTCGGCACGATCGCCGACACCGGTCGCCGCGCGCTCACGGATATGCGCTCACTGTTGTCGGTGCTGCGCGAGGACTCGCCACGCGAGTTCACCACCACTCCCGGTGTCGACGACGTGCCCGCGCTCGTCGAGCAGGTGCGCGCGAGCGGTCTCGAGGTCGCGCTGGTGGTCGACGGCCGGGTCCGCGAGGTATCGGACGGATTCGGGCTGTCGGTGTACCGGATCGTGCAGGAGTCGCTCACCAACGTGCTCAAACATGCCGGTCCGCGCGCACATGCCCGTGTCTGCCTCGAATGGCGCTCCGAGATGCTCGTCGTGGAGATCGTCGACGACGGCAGGGGAGCGGCCGCGCTCGTCGAAGCGCGGCCGGGTGGGCAGGGACTGACCGGGATCGAGGAGCGCGCGAGATTGCACGGCGG
>NZ_AJVB01000902.1:0-620 GCF_000278445.1 Rhodococcus sp. R1101 | reverse complement strand
CGGCGCCGTCGTCGCCATCCGCAACGCTCGTCGTCGCGTCGTGCTGTCGGGCCCGCCCGCCGCACTCGAGCGCGTGCAGCAGCGCTGCGAGCAGATCTCGGCCGCCGAGACCCGCGAGCGCGAGGCCAAGAAGCGCGGCGGTGCGGTCTTCGCCCCGACCTTCGAACCTGTCGCGGCCGAGGTCGGATTCCATCACCCCGCTTTCGCCGACGCCGTCGAGCAGGTCGCCGAGTGGGCCGCTCGCTGCGAGCTCGACGCCGAGCTCGCGCGTTCGCTCGCGGACGCGATCCTCGTCGCCCCGATCGACTGGGTCGAGCAGGTCGACTCCGCCGTCGCGTCCGGTGCCTCGTGGATCCTCGACCTCGGTCCGGGTGAGCTCCTCACCCGCATGACCAGCTCGGGCCTGCGGGGTCAGGGCGTCGGCATCATCGCCGCCGCGACCCGCGGTGGCCAGCGCAATCTCCTCACCCCGGGCGCCGAGCCCGAGGTTCCGCGTGCCTGGTCGGAGTTCGCTCCGAAGCCGGTCGCGCTGCCCGACGGCCGCATCGCCGTCGAGACGGCCTTCACCCGCCTGACGGGCCGCTCGCCGATCCTGCTCGCGGGTATGACGCCCACGACCG
>NZ_AJVB01000901.1:0-620 GCF_000278445.1 Rhodococcus sp. R1101 | reverse complement strand
GAAAGCCCCGACCATCCGGGGGCCGGATCGGTACGGAGCTATCGGGTGAACTGTAGGAGGTTCTAACCCAACGTAACTCCTCGTCCCTGATCGACGCAAAAGAACGCGTCGATCAGCCGGTTGGTCTCGCACAGAAAGTGAGCCACCCATGGCCACTTCCAACCGACGGCATGTCGTGCCAGACCCCAATGGAGGCTGGAACGTCAAGGCGCCCGGCGCCCAGCGTGCCAGCGCACACACCAGGACCCAGGCGGAGGCACAAGCCGCGGCTCGCAAGATCCTTGGCAACAACGGCGGAGGCGAGCTCGTCACCCATGGTCGGGACAGCCGGATCCGTGCATCCGACACCGTCGCGCCGGGCAACGATCCCTTCCCTCCCAAGGGGTGATCGCGATGATTTCGCGAGGCATCACGATCAAACCCGGCCAGCGTAAGACCATCACGTTGCCGGCACCCATCCGCAAGGTCACGATCAAGCCGGTCAAGCATTAGGGCGTAGCCGCCCCGGGGCGCCTGCGGGCATCCGGGGCGGTACCCCGTCGCAACCTGGGTTCATCTGAACTTCATTAACGTCGTCCAACAGCCAGTCACTCATGGTCGTGGGCACCGCGCCGGAGGCC
>NZ_AJVB01000900.1:0-631 GCF_000278445.1 Rhodococcus sp. R1101 | reverse complement strand
AGCGGCTCGAACGAGATGGAACACTAACACGCTCCCGCCATGAAGACGAATCGCCTGGTCGCAGCGTTTCCGGCCACAGTCCCGCTCGCGTGCACGCGAGCGGGATGTCGGCCCTCGGATACCGGAGGGGGTCGGACGGACCGTCCCCGGTCCGAGACGCCGAGAGGGCGCGACAGCCGGCCCCGGAGCCCCGGCGACGCCCGCCGAAGGGGTCATCGGCCGGTCGCCTTCGCGGAATCTGCCGGTTTTCTGCCGTTGACCTGCGGATTTGTGCGTTTCGTAGATGCTCGGCTACTGTTTTGAACCGCACCACGGAGAGCACGACGCCGAGCGGTGCGAATGCGGATGTAGCGCAGCTGGTAGCGCATCACCTTGCCAAGGTGAGGGTCGCGGGTTCGAATCCCGTCATCCGCTCGAGAGGTTGGACTCGACCTTTTACGGTGGAGTGGCCGAGTGGTGAGGCAACGGCCTGCAAAGCCGTGCACACGGGTTCGATTCCCGTCTCCACCTCGCGCGATTAGCTCAGCGGGAGAGCGCTTCCCTGACACGGAAGAGGTCACTGGTTCAATCCCAGTATCGCGCACCAGGTTCGACCAGCACGTGGGTCGATCCGGTTCACCGAAAGAACGTG
>NZ_AJVB01000899.1:0-639 GCF_000278445.1 Rhodococcus sp. R1101 | reverse complement strand
CGGTTCTCGGTCCGGTCCCGGTTCGTGTTCGTCGGCGCCGGTGGGTATGCCCTGAAACTGCTGCAGAAGGCCCGGATCCCGGAGGTGCGAGGCTTCGCGGTCTTTCCCATAGGGGCGCAGTTCCTGCGCACCGCCGATCCGGATGTGGTGTCGCGGCACGCAGCGAAGGTCTACAGCCAGGCCGACGTGGACGCCCCGCCGATGTCGGTGCCGCATCTCGACAAACGGATCGTCGACGGGCGGGAATGGCTCATGTTCGGTCCGTACGCCACGTTCAGCACACGGTTGCTCAAGCACGGCCGGCTCACCGATCTGTTCACCACTCTGCGCCCCCACAATCTCGCTCCATTGCTGGCGGTGGGGATACAGAATCTGCCGCTGGTGCGCTATCTCATCGGCCAACTGCTTGCGTCCCGCACAAGGAAGTTTCGGCAGCTGCAGCGATTCTGCCCTGAGGTGCGGGATTCCGAGTGGGAGTTGATCGACGCGGGGCAACGGGCCCAGCTGGTCAAGCCCGATCGCCGCAGGATCGGTGTCCTGACTTTCGGTACCGAGGTCGTGACGAGCGCGGACGGCAGCATCGCCGGTCTGCTCGGCGCATCACCCGGCGCCTCGATCGCCCCGACGGCACTGATCGAG
>NZ_AJVB01000898.1:0-642 GCF_000278445.1 Rhodococcus sp. R1101 | reverse complement strand
GCCTGGGGCTGGTGCTCGGCGCGCTCACCGGCCGCACCGACGTGGTGTTCGGCGCGACCGTCTCCGGCCGGCCACCGCAGATCCCCGGCATCGAGGCGATGGTCGGGTTGTTCATCAACACCGTTCCGGTGCGGATCACCGTGCGGCCCGGCGACACCGTCGGCGCCCTCGTCGACCGCGTCCAGGCCGAACAGGTCGCCCTGCTCGACCACCACCATCTCGACCTGGGCACCCTCGACCGGCACCTCGGCGCCGCGGTGCGCTTCGACACCCTCACCGTCTTCGAGTCGTATCCGGTCGAACGCGCCGGCCTCGACCGCGACACCGACCTCGCCGGCATGCGGGTCGCCGACATCATCGGCCGCGACGCCGCGCACTACCCGCTGTCGGTGGTCGTGCACACCGACACCGCCGTGCACCTGCGCATGAAATACCTGCCGGAGGTCTTCGACCGCGCCGCCGTCACCGCGACCGCCGCGCGCATCACCGCCGTCCTCGACGCGCTCACCGCCGACCCGGCCACCCCGATCACGGCGCTGCCCGCGCTCACCGCCGCCGAACAGGCCGCGCTGCTGCCCGTACACGGCCCGGCCGGCGGCAGCGACGCGACCCTGCCGCAGCTGCTGGCCGCCACCGCCGCCG
>NZ_AJVB01000897.1:0-652 GCF_000278445.1 Rhodococcus sp. R1101 | reverse complement strand
GACTCCCGTCGTGGGTTCGAACGCCTCGGGGTCGAGTGTGCCGAGCACGGTGGGCGTGAGGTTGAGGTGTGTGACGCGCTCGTCGACGATCAACTCCTGCAAGGGTTCCCCGGCGAAGGTGTGATCGGGGGCGATGACGAGGGCGCCGCCGTGCGCGTGGGCGGAGAGCAGTTCGAAGATCGCGGCGTCGAAGGTGTGCGAGGCGACCTGCAGTACACGCGATTCCGGTCCGAGATCGAGCAGAGTGCTCTGGACGTCGAGCAGCGCCGCGAGTCCGCGATGGGTGACGTCGACGCCCTTGGGGGTGCCCGTGGTGCCGGATGTGTAGATCGTGTAGGCGAGATCGCCGGATGTCACTGCGGGGCGCGGTGGTTCGACGGCGTCGAAGTCGATGCTGCGGTCGGCGGTGAGGTCGATCCACGTCACGTGGCCGAGTTCGCGGTCGCCGACGGTCAGGCCGATGCGGGCACCGGAGCCGGCGAGGATCGCGGCGCTGCGCGCGTGGGGCTGGGTGAGGTCGACCGACACCCAGGCCGCACCGAGTTTCGTGATCGCCCAGACGGCGAGCGGCCAGTACTCGCTGCGCGGCACCGCGATCGCCACGAGGTCGCCGCGTCGCACGCCGTGCGAGGCGAGCACGGAGGCGATCTCG
>NZ_AJVB01000896.1:0-659 GCF_000278445.1 Rhodococcus sp. R1101 | reverse complement strand
ATCGCTCCGTCCCCGGCGCTCCCGCCGCAGCGCGGCGAGTCGCTCGTGCATCCGGGTGCCTCCGTGGCCCCGGGCGCCCTGCTCATCGGCGGCACGGTCGTCGGCCGCGGCGCCGAGATCGGTGCGGGTGCCCGCCTGGACGGCGCGGTGATCTTCGACGGTGCGCGGGTCGAGGCCGGTGCGGTGGTCGAACGGAGCATCATCGGTTTCGGGGTACGGGTCGGTCCGCGGGCCCTGATCCGCGACGGTGTGATCGGTGACGGCGCCGACATCGGTGCGCGATGCGAGCTGCTGCGCGGTGCCCGGGTGTGGCCGGGAGTGAAGATCCCCGACGGTGGTATCCGGTTCAGTACCGACGTGTGAGTCGAGAGGTCGAAGTGGGTTTCGAAAGGTACGTGGCTCTCGGTGATTCGTTCACCGAGGGTGTGGGTGATCCGGATCCGTCGCGCCCCAACGGGCTACGCGGCTGGGCCGATCTCGTCGCCGGCGAGCTGGCGCGCCGGTCGGAGAACTTCGCGTACGCGAACCTCGCCATCCGGGGCAGGTTGCTGCGACCGATCATCGACGAGCAGCTCGGGACCGCCGTGGCGATGCGTCCCGATCTCGTGACGATCTACGCCGGCGGCAACAACCTCATGCGTCCGAAGCTCGACCTCGAC
>NZ_AJVB01000895.1:0-665 GCF_000278445.1 Rhodococcus sp. R1101 | reverse complement strand
AGAAGAGCAGCATGGAGCCGACGCCCCACGCACCCGCGACGAGGGCGGGCTTCCACCACGGTTCCGAATACCAGCCCGCGGGAACGGGCCGCCCCGCGACGCGACCGCCCGGATAGTAGTTCGGCGTCGCCGAGGACGGCGACGGCGATGCGGCGATCGTGCGGCCCTCGAAGTCGACGGTGCGCTTCTCGGTGACCTCACCCGCGGATTTCTGACCGTCGAGCGTCGGGATCTCCGGGCCCGGATCCATGCCCATCGCCAGGCGTGCCGCCCGGATGTAGTACAGACCTTCGAGGGCGGTCTGCTTCGCGAGGCGCGCCTGCATCGGTGTGTTCGCCTGCTCGATCTGGGAGCCGGCGGCGGTGAACCGTTCGGAGGCGTCCGCGAGTGCCTGACGCGAGGCGTCGTCGGTGCCGGTCAGATTGTAGATCTGGCCGCCGAGGCGCTCGATGGCCTGCCGCGCGTCGGCTCTGGCGTCGTCGAGGGTGTCGGTCCGGTGACGAGTGGTGCCCTTCTGGGCGCGGGAGACGAAGTAGACCACGGCGCCGACGGCGGCGACGATGAGCAGAAGTTCCACGGCCGATCCTTCCGGTCGGGGGATGGTCCTGTCCTCCAGCGTACCGACGGGAAGGCTCACTCCCCGAGGACCGCGCGCAACCCGTCCT
>NZ_AJVB01000894.1:0-675 GCF_000278445.1 Rhodococcus sp. R1101 | reverse complement strand
GAATCCGACTCCGGATCCCGCCGGCAGCAAGCGATCCTGTCCCAGAGCCAGGACGCGACATTGCCCGTCGCCTCGCTGGTCGAGGCGGCCCTGTCGGAGGAGGACCCGTTCGTCGCGGGGGCGTTGCGCTGGTCGCTCGCCCGAGCCGCAGACGCAGTGGAGACTGCACTTCCCGGATTGGCGACGGGGCTGCGGTCGGACGAGGCAGCGGTGCGGCGCCGGGCGATCGCAGCCTTGGCGGAGCTCCGTGTTCCCGAGTCCACGACGCTGCTCGAGGAGGCTCTCGGCGACGATGATGCGAAGGCCCGCGCCATGGTGGCTCTGACGCTCGGGGCGCGGGGTGTGGACGCGGCCGTCCCCGTCCTCGTGGACATGATCGTGGAGGGCCGGTCGGACGTCGAGGCCGCCGAAGTGCTGGGCCGGCTCGCGGACCGGTCGGCCCTCTCCGCGGAGATCGTGCGTTCCGTGCAGCATGGGCTCGACGGGGCGGACGACGCTCGGGTACGCCTGCGCCTGACGCAGGCACTCGCGGAGATCCCGGGCTCGGCTGCCCGCGACGCTCTCGCGGTCCTGACCACCGACCCGGATCGGACCGTCGCGGCGACCGCGAGTGTCATCCTCACCACCCGCTGACCGCCGTCGGGCCCACCGGCCGCCAGGACCCGGAAATGCGAC
>NZ_AJVB01000893.1:0-678 GCF_000278445.1 Rhodococcus sp. R1101 | reverse complement strand
CACCGCGGAGCCCCGCGCGGCTTAGACTCGTCTCTGCCCACAGACATCCCGGGAGAGGCACGCGTGGCTGACTCGTTCGTTCATCTGCACACCCACACCGAGTACTCGATGCTCGACGGTGCCGCCAAGGTCGGACCGTTGTTCAAGGAGGCCGAACGGCTGGGGATGACGGCCGTCGGCATGACCGACCACGGGAACATGTACGGCGCCAGCGAGTTCTACAACGTCGCGAAGAAGTTCGGCATCAAGCCGATCATCGGCATCGAGGCGTATGTGGCGCCGGAGTCGCGGTTCTCCACCAAGCGTGTGCTGTGGGGCGACCGCAGCCAGAAGTCCGACGACGTCTCCGGCTCGGGTGCCTACACCCACATGACGATGGTCGCCGAGAACTCGACGGGTCTGCGGAACCTGTTCAAGCTGTCCTCGCTCGCCTCGATCGAAGGTCAGCTCGGCAAGTGGGCGCGTATGGACGAAGAGCTCATCGCCCGGCACCACGAGGGCATCATCGCCACCACCGGATGCCCGTCGGGTGAGATCCAGACGCGGCTGCGCCTCGGCCACGACCGCGAGGCGCTCGAAGCCGCCGCGAAGTGGCAGGAGATCTGGGGCAAGGACAACTTCTTCCTCGAGCTGATGGATCACGGCCTGTCGATCGAGCGCCGGGTGCGTGAGGGTCTG
>NZ_AJVB01000892.1:0-678 GCF_000278445.1 Rhodococcus sp. R1101 | reverse complement strand
GGATCTCCCGCTGTCGCGGCCACCTCGGCGTAGCGGTGCGCCACACTCACCGGAACCTGCTCGTCGATGGTGCCGTGCAGCACCGCGACCGGCACACCGATCGGCACCCGGTGCGTGGGTGAGGCGCAGCGGTAACGCTCCGGCTCATCCGTGTAGGACGCACCGAAGAGCGCCTCGAATGCGTGCACACGGCGGCCTCGCTCCCCGGGCGTGACCAGGTCGAGCGCTCCTGCCTGCGAGACCACGAATTCCGGCCGCACCGATGTGTTCTCACCGGCGAGCCACACCGCCAGCTGACCTCCCGCCGAATGACCGACGAGCCGGACACGGTCGACGTCGATCTCGACGCCGGCGCGCTGCGCGTGCGGAACGACCTCGGTGAAGATCGTCTCGAACGCCGCAACCAGGTCGGCGGACATCTCGTCCCACGCGCCACCGGCCTCGAGGCGCCGGTACTCGACGTTCCACGCCACCACACCGCGACGAGCGAGATCGACGGCGAGCGCCGTGCCCAAGGTGAGTTGGTAACGACCGTGCCACGAACCCCCGTGGACGACCATGACGACGGGAACGGGCCCCGTCACAGACTCGAGGTCGGGCAGGAAGACGTGCCCGAACTGCTGCGAGTGGGCGCCGTAGGCGATTCTGGTGCGAGCCAAGAGGAATTCCTTCAGTGCA
>NZ_AJVB01000891.1:0-678 GCF_000278445.1 Rhodococcus sp. R1101 | reverse complement strand
CCGCGGGTCGCGGCGGCGAACGCCGCCCGCGGCGAGATGCCGCTGCCGGCGGTGCGATGGTGCACCGCCGCCCGCAGCATCGGCCACGGCCGCGGCGCCGTCACCGGCGCATCGGAGCCGAACGCCAACGACAGTCCGGTCGCGGCCAGCGGCGCGAACGCGTTCAGCGCCGCCGCACGTTCGGCGCCGAGCCGGGCCGCGTACATCCCGTCCGGTCCGCCCCACAGCGCGTCGAAGCTCGGCTGCATGCTCGCGATCACCCCGTACCGCGCCAACACCTCCGCCTGCGCGACCGTCAGCGACTCGACGTGCTCGAGCCGATGGCCACGCGCGGCGAGCGCGGGTCCGCCGACCTCCGCGGCGACCGCCTCGAACGCCGCCACCGCGGCGGTGGTCGCGGCATCACCGATGACGTGGAAACCGGCCTGGATGCCCGCCGACGTGCACGCGCGCACATGCGCGGTCAGTTCGTCCTCGGTCAGATAGGTGGTGCCGCAGCAGCCCGGCAGGTCGTCGTAGGGGTGGGCCAGCGCCGCGGTGTGCGAGCCGATCGACCCGTCGACGAACAGGTCCCCGCCGAGCGCGGCGGCGCCGGTGGCGGCGAGCAGCTCCGCGGCCTCCTCGCCGGTGCGCACCGCCTGCCCCCAGTAGCCGCGCACCTGCACCGGATGGTCGGTG
>NZ_AJVB01000890.1:0-684 GCF_000278445.1 Rhodococcus sp. R1101 | reverse complement strand
GCGGTGCAGGACCTTGGCATGGGCCTGCGAGGCGCGCACGTCGTACGGGGCCAGGGCCCAGTCGAAGTGCGTGGACTTGCTCAGCGCCGCCATGGCGGCGGCCGGTCCGGATGCGAACCGGCCGCCCCACAGGGCACCTTCGTTGGTGCCGTGAGCCGTCATGACTACAGGCCCAGATCGCGCTTCGCGGCGACCTTCGACGACAGGCCGTGGATCTGCACGAAGCCCTTGGCGTTGGACTGGTCGAAGCTGTCGCCCTCGTCGTAGGTGGCGAGGTTGAAATCGTAGAGCGACTCGGGGCTGCGGCGGCCGTTGACGGTGATGTGCCCACCGTGGAGCACCATGCGGATGTCGCCGGTGACGCGTTCCTGGGTGTTCGCGACGAAGGCGTCGAGGGCGGTCTTCAGCGGGGAGAACCACAGGCCGTCGTAGACCAGTTCGCTCCAGCGCTCCTCGACGCGCCGCTTGTAGCGGCCGAGTTCGCGCTCGAGGGTGACGTGCTCGAGTTCCTGGTGCGCGGTGATCAGCGCGATGGCGCCGGGTGCCTCGTAGATCTCGCGGCTCTTGATGCCGACGAGGCGGTCCTCGACCATGTCGAGACGGCCCACACCCTGGGCACCGGCGCGACGGTTGAGTTCCTGGATCGCCTCGAGGACGGTGACGTGCTTGCCGTCGATGGCGACG
>NZ_AJVB01000889.1:0-684 GCF_000278445.1 Rhodococcus sp. R1101 | reverse complement strand
CGACCGAGCGTTGCTGGAGATCCGTCCCGGACGACAGCTATCGTGAACGAATCGCACGTCGAGGGCCGCCACGATTGTCCGGAGGACGGCGATGAACGTCGGCAGAGTGATCATGCTGGTCGTCGGAACTCTCCTCGCGCTTCTCGGCGCCCCTGCCGCGGTCGGAGCGCTCGTACCGGGATGGTTCCTCGTCCTCCAGCGCGACGGCGGATTCCTCACCGTGCCCACGGAGACCTTCCGGACGCAGACACACGCGCTGGTCACCGAACGACTCGACCTGGTCACCGACGACCAGACTCCGTCGGGGCTGCGGGGCGAGGACATCGGCCGACTGTCGGTGCGCGCCACCGCAGCCGATCCCACACAGGCGGTGTTCGTCGGCATCGCGACCGACGACGGGAACGACGATCCGGCCGGCAACAGCAATTGGGCCTTCGGCTCACTGCTGGGCGTCCTGGTGTTGTTCGCCGCGGTGGCGGTGCTGTTCACCGGCGCCTACCCGCGGGGGTTGTTCGATGTCGTGATGGGCATCGATCGGTGGCTGTTCCGGGTCTGGGCGTATGCCGCGCTGATGCGCGACGAGTACCCGCCGTTCCGGTTCGACCAGGGCGCGCGCGAACCCGTCGAACCCGTCGAACCGAGCACCGTCACGTCGTCGCCGGACCCGGACCCGGACGGCACCGA
>NZ_AJVB01000888.1:0-687 GCF_000278445.1 Rhodococcus sp. R1101 | reverse complement strand
GTGACGGAGAGCGCGATCATCGCCAGGACGACCGATACGGCGACGAGGCGCATCGGGGCAAGCCTGCTCCCGACGCGGTCGGACCACGCTCCGGTGAGGACACGGCCGATCGCGCCGAGGATCTGGGCTGCCGTGATGACGAGACCGGCACCGACCTCGTCCCATCCGCGATCGGTGATCAACCACACCAGGGCATAGGTCCACACGACGTACTGTGGGATCACGAGCAGTATCGACGCGAGATGAATCCGCGTGAGGGACATCGAAGTTCGATACGGATTCGCAAGAACACCCGCGCGTTCGGCTTCGGTCCGGCCGGGGCGTGGCGGATCGGTCACGCCGACGGCGCAGGCAACGGCCGCCCCACCGCACGCGAGCGCGGGAAACGCGAGAGCCCAGGCGATTCCGTGATCGCCCGCCAGTGTCGGAATGACGAGGGCGCCCGCGGCGACGCCCAGCGGTACCGACATCTGCCGGATCCCCATCGCGAGGCCGCGCCGGTGCGGAGGGAACCATCCGACGACGACCCGGCCGCTCGCCGAGTTGGCGCTCACGGCGCCGGCTCCCGCGCACATCAGCAGCACACCGAGCAGAGCCGCGGAGGTCGTGCGGGGAAGAGTTCCACGGGATGTGGTCGCGCTCGCGGCACCCGATCGCGGTACCGGCGATTCCCCAGTCCGGCGGTGA
>NZ_AJVB01000887.1:0-687 GCF_000278445.1 Rhodococcus sp. R1101 | reverse complement strand
CCGCCCGGGAAAGTCCGTCGCCGAGGCGACCTCGAAGGTGACGTTGTCGACGCCCTGTTCGGTGGCCAGTTCCGTCGCCCGGGCGATGGACGCGTCGTGATAGTCGAATCCGCGGATGGTGGACTGTGGGAACGCCTGCGCGAGCAGGGTCGTGGAGACACCGTGGCCGCAGCCGATGTCGGCGACGGTGGCGCCGCTGCGCAGGGTGTCGACGACCCCGTCGAGGGCGGGCAGCCACACGTCGACGAGGTTGGCGCGGTAACCGGGCCGGAAGAACTGCTCGGTGCCGATGAACAGGTCCGGATCGTGCTCGTGCCACCCGAATCCCTCGCCGGCGCGGATTCGTTCGGCGATGCGCCGACGGTCCTTGTACACGGAGCCGATCAGGTGGAAGCCGCCGGCCATGTAGACGGGGCTGTCCTCGCGGGCGAGGGCCATGGCGTGTTCCGGTGCCAGGGTGAACGTTCCGGCGTCGGGGTCGTAGGTGAGATAGCCGCTGGCGGTTTCGGCGGAGAGCCATTCGCGTAGATAGCGTTCGCGGATGCCGGTGCGGGCGGCGAGTTGTTCGCTGGTGACCGGGCCGGCGGCGTCGAGCGCGCGCCACAGTCCGAGTTCGGTGCCGATCAGCACCAGTGCGCCGTTCATGGCCGCGCCCATGTCGACGACGAGTTGTCCGAGGGTCTGTTC
>NZ_AJVB01000886.1:0-688 GCF_000278445.1 Rhodococcus sp. R1101 | reverse complement strand
CGATCCGCCCCCGTCATCGCAATCCGTGCAGGCTGCCGAACTCGCTGCCCGCGAGTTTCCCCGCAATGAGGGCACCCCGGCGATCGTCGTCGTGCACGGCGCCGACGGGGTCACGACGGCGGCGGCAGTGGAGCGGATCGTCACGAGCATTGACGGTGCGAGAGCCGACAATCCCGCGATCGCCGCGATAGTCACCGCCGACGACCCTGGCGGCGACAATCTGCGCACCACCGACGGTGACAGTGAGATGATTGTCGTATCGCTGACAGGCGACCCGACCGACGAATCGTTCCAAAACACGGTCGGTGAGCTGCGCGACCTGGTCAGCGAGGCCGCCGGACCTGCTGATGCGGCGGTCACCGGGCCTGCAGGAATCGCCACCGACACCGTCAAGGTGTTCAGCAGCGGCGACAAGATCCTGCTCCTCGGAACGATCCTGCTGGTCGCCATCATCCTCCTGGTGATCTATCGGTCGCCGGTCCTCGTGGTTGTCGCGCTGGCCGGTGTGGGCGTCGCGATGCGACTCGCCGAGACGGTGGGCGCGATGATGGCCGACGCGGGATGGTTCGATATCAGTTCGCAGACCGCGTCGATCATGACCGTGCTGCTGTTCGGTGTCGGCACCGACTACGCACTGATCGTCACCGCCCGCTACCGTGAAGCCCTCGCGGAGGAATCGAATCGCTCC
>NZ_AJVB01000885.1:0-691 GCF_000278445.1 Rhodococcus sp. R1101 | reverse complement strand
GTCTCGCAACAGAGGATGCGCAGGGCGCAGGCGGAGGCCGATCGGCTCTGCCCACCCCGCCACCGGCGCAACGCTGGATGGCGAACGACGCGGCCGAAGAGGCGGCCGAACCGCCGCGACAACAGCAGTAGCCCAATGGATCCGAGTGGGAGGGTGCGCCGAGTGGCGCACCCTCCCACTCGTTATCGGCGTCCGAGCATCGGTAGCGCCATGGCCACCAGGATCAGCCCGGCGCCTCCCGCGGCGAGCACCGTCACGGACTCTCCGAACGCCGCCATGCCGATCATCAGTGCGACCACGACTTCGAGGTAGGACAGTCCGGACAGCTCCGCAGCACGAAGATGCTTCCCCGCGACCACGAGCAGGCCGAGGGCGAACAGACCGCAGACGACGAAGAACCCGCCGGCCCACAACCACTGCGTCACGGTCATCCCCGACATGTCGGGTCGGGTCACCACGACCATCGCGCCCGTCGCGACGGCACCGAAGACGAAGTTCCACAGGGACCGGACGTCGGACGGCATGTCGGTGCGATAGCGGTAGCACAGCAGAGCCGCACCGTAGAAGAGACCCGAGGCCACGCCCAGCACCGTGCCCAGCGTGTCGTGCTCGCCGCCGGAACGATCACCGCCCACCAGACCGGCGGCAAGGAGCATCCCGGCGAACGCGGTCCCGATCGACAGCGCGTCGA
>NZ_AJVB01000884.1:0-692 GCF_000278445.1 Rhodococcus sp. R1101 | reverse complement strand
TCGACGAGTTCGATGATGGCGTCGCAGAAGCTGCGCCAGCGCATGCTCGGTTCGATGCCGTGCAGGAGAACGACGTCGCGGTCGCTGCCGGGTGGGGAACACAGCGACAGTCGGGTGGTCGGCCAGTCGATCTCGCGGGTGACGCCGTCGACGAGGCGTACCTGTGGCCGGTTGACCTGGTAGTCGTAGTACTCCTCGGAGTCCAGCTCGGCGAAGGGCTCGGCGTCCCAGATCAGCTCGAGGTGCTCGACGGCGCCGCTGGCCGCGTCGCCGGCGTCGTTCCACCCCTCGAAGGCGGCGACGAGCACCGGATCGCGCAGGACGGGGACGTCCTGGTCCGGGGTCTCGGGATACTCGGGTGCACTCACTCGTCCAGCCTACGACCCGGCCCGTTCCGGGCGCCCACTAGTCTGTGGGGCATGTCCACCCCACTTCATTCTGTCCTGCTCGATGCGCTGAGCCAGCGCGTTGTCATCGGAGACGGGGCGATGGGCACCATGTTGCAGGCCGCGGATCTGTCGCTCGACGACTTCCGCGGTTTGGAGGGGTGCAACGAGATCCTCAACGAATCTCGTCCCGATGTGATCCGTGGGATCCACCGGGCGTACTTCGAGGCCGGCGCCGACGTCGTCTCGACGAACACCTTCGGCTGCAACCTGCCCAATCTCGCCGACTACGACATCGCCGACCGG
>NZ_AJVB01000883.1:0-694 GCF_000278445.1 Rhodococcus sp. R1101 | reverse complement strand
GCAGCGCCGCGAAGACGTCGCCCGGGCGGATGCCCTGGGCACGGAGGTCGATGCCGGTGACCGCGACACTGCGGGCCGTGTCCTCTCCGGCCTCGGGGTTCACGACTTCCACGCGCGCCCCGATGGCGTCGGCGAGGACCGAGATCTGCGTCATCGGTGGGTGCTCGGGTCTCCGTCCCTCCTCCGGAGGAGACGGATCCGGACTCGATGGCACAGGCACCAGTTTCCTCTCGCTTCGCTGCAGCTCGTCTGCAGGCATTCCGACGGACGTTCCCGGGTTCGTTCCCGTTCTGCGGTCTCGGCGACGACCGTCGTGTCACGTTACCGACGTGTCAGCGTACCGAGGCCGCGTGGTCGCGTGATCAGTCGACCTGAAGGATCAGTTTGCTCTCCGGTTCGGCCGACAACGGCACACCGTCGCGCTGCAACAACCACGAGGCGATGGTGCGGAACAGCGGCGCGGCCGACTGGCCACCACTGCCGTCGGAGCTGCGGGTCGGGGCGTCGAGCATGATGCCGACGACGTAGCGTGGGTCGTCGGACGGCGCGATGCCGGCGAAGGTGATCCAGTAGTCGGAGTTCGAGTAGCACTTGCAGTTCTGGTCGATCTGCTGGGCGGTGCCGGTCTTGCCGGAGATGCGGTAGCCCTCGATGGCGGCGCCCGTGCCGGTGCCCTGCTGGTTGCCGGTGTCGG
>NZ_AJVB01000882.1:0-692 GCF_000278445.1 Rhodococcus sp. R1101 | reverse complement strand
CGTAGAAGAGGACCATGTGCTCGATGCTACGACCCCCTGGAGCCGCCCGCCCACTATCGCGGGAACTGTCCGCCGCGCCAGGTCGGCAGGTCGCGAGTTCCGAGTGCCGTCTCGAGGGCCGCTCGTCCGGACAACCGAGTCGAATCCAGCACCGGTAGGGGCGAGTCGTCCGGAGAGAGCAGGAGTGGGATCTCGGTGCACACCAGCGCGACCGCATCGCACCCGGAGTTCCCGAGCCGGTCGATGATGTCGACGAAGGACGCCCGGGTCTCGTCCCGGAACATTCCGTGGACCAGTTCGTCGAAGATCGCCGCGTTCACCAGGGCCTGCTCGTCGTTCGTCGGGACGACGCCCTCGATCCCCCGGGCCGCCAGTTCCCGCGGATACAACGGGCCTTGCATCGTGAACCGCGTTCCCAGGATGCCGACACTTCGGTGCCCGGCGCGGTGCGCCGCCTCGGCCACGATGTCGATCAGGTGCAGGCCTGGAATCGCGAACGGCTCGCCAGGTGTTTCGAGTGCTAGGTGGGCGGTGTTGTCCGGACACACGAAGAAGTCGCAACCGGCCCGCACCAGACGGTCGACGCTGGTCGCGAGCACTGCGCGCACCGCTGCGTAGTCGGATCGCTCCCAGGCGGGCATGCAGCGCTCGAACGAGATGCAATCCATGGTGATGTCGGGATGCGCCGGAAG
>NZ_AJVB01000881.1:0-695 GCF_000278445.1 Rhodococcus sp. R1101 | reverse complement strand
GTCCGCAGAACAGGCTGCGGCTCACAACGACGCCGATGTGATGTTCGCGCAGATGATGATCCCGCACCACAGCCAGGCCATCGAGATGAGCGACATGCTCCTCGCCAAGGAGAACATCCCTGCCGAGGTCATCGCGCTGGCCGAGCAGATCAAGGCCGCGCAGGGTCCGGAAATCGAACAGCTCGAGTCCTGGCTCGACCAGTGGGGTGCTCCCATGGCGACGTCCGAGGACGGCCACGACATGCCCGGCATGGATGAAGGCACGGGCATGGGCACGAGCGGGATGGACGGGATGATGAGCGCAGAGGACATGCAAGCCCTGGCACAGGCGCAGGGCACCGACGCCGCCCGTCTGTTCCTCGACCAGATGATCGTCCACCACGAAGGCGCCGTCGAGATGGCACAGACCGAGATCGGTGAGGGCCGGTTCACCGACGCGGTGGTCATGGCCCGCAGCATCGTCGACACCCAGCAGCAGGAGATCGAGACCATGCGCCAGCTGCTGGAGACCCTGTAACGCACCCCGCCCATCCTCGGCGGCCCACCGCAGTCAGGAGCTTTCGATGTCACACCCGGACCACCGACACTCCCCACCGGCACCGGCCGGACACGATCACGCCACCTTCACCCAGAGCCCACCTCCCGACGCCCACGATGCGCATGCCGGGCACGGGGAACACCTCGCCCACCTCGGC
>NZ_AJVB01000880.1:0-695 GCF_000278445.1 Rhodococcus sp. R1101 | reverse complement strand
AGGACGCGTCGACGGTGTTGCCGCATCCGGTCAGATCCACGTCCCGCCCGTGCGTGTCGAGCAGGTAGTAGCCGGGAGCGTCGAGACCGCGCCAGGACAGGCTCGGTCCGTCCACCGACGCTTCGCACGTGTGGTTGTAGACGACGTCGAGGATCACCTCCAGCCCGGCACTGTGGAAGGCGTCGACCATCGTGCGGAACTCGGCGATCTCGTTGCCCGGCGTCACGGCGTAGGCGGGGTGCGGCGCGAAGTACGAGGCGGTCGAGTAACCCCAGTGGTTGCGCATCCCCCGCGCACGGACCGACGGCTCGGTCACGAAGGCCTGCACGGGAAGCAGCTCGACGGTGGTCGCTCCCAGGCCCACCAGATGGTCGATCACCGACGGATGTGCGAGTCCGAGATAGGTGCCGCGCAGTTCCGGCGGCACGAGCGGATGGCGGGCCGTGTACGAGCCGACGTGCAGTTCGTAGACGACGGTGTTCTCCCACGGCACCCGGGGTTTGTCGTGCATCGGTGTCAGGACGGGGGTCACCACCGACAGAGGCGTGTGGCCGAGGGAGTCGACGGTCGACATCGGCCCGAAGGGGTCGCCCTGATGGGGGAGCAGGCGGCCTGGGTCGCCGACGTCCCCGACGATCCGCCGTGCCCACGGATCGAGCAGGATCTTGTGCGGATTCGTGCGCAGCCCCCATCGG
>NZ_AJVB01000879.1:0-703 GCF_000278445.1 Rhodococcus sp. R1101 | reverse complement strand
GCGGAAGCATCGGCAGGTCGGGCCAGCCAGGTGCGCACCGTCGACCGGTCGGAGCGCATCCGCACCTACAACTTCCCGGAGAACCGGATCACCGATCACCGCATCGGTTTCAAGGCCCACAACCTCGACGCGGTGCTTGACGGCGAACTCGATGCGCTGCTCGACGCCCTGGGCGTTGCGGACCGAGAAGCCCGGCTCGCGGCCGAGTAGCCGCAGGAGCCGGGCCTCGACGGGGGAGCAGGGCTACTCGTTGCCCGCAGGGTCGGTTACTGCGGGTACCTCCGGATCGGCCGCCGCGGCCGGCGGGACGTCGGTGAGATCGACGCCCGGCAGCAGGAAGCAACCCTGACCGTCGGAGTTCTCATGGGCACCCCAGACTGCGCTGACGACGAGGCCCTCACCGGTCTCGAGTACCACCGCGGGCTCCTCACCTTCCAGTGGTCCCGGCAGCGCACCCGTCCCCAGCTGGAGCGTCCTCAGGTTCACCCAGCCGATCCGGCCTCCGCCGCTGCCCTCCTGCTCGATCTCGTACTCGATCGAGCCGGGTTCCGCATCCTCCTCGGCGACGGCGGTCTCCGTATCGACCGGACCGATCCCCGCCGGGCATCCGACGGGGATCGGCTGGAAATCGATGGGGGTCCGCGCTCGCGAGGGCGGGGGCCGCGAAAGCGGCCGCGCCCGCTGCGGCGAGAACGGTGATTCC
>NZ_AJVB01000878.1:0-707 GCF_000278445.1 Rhodococcus sp. R1101 | reverse complement strand
GTGCTGGCAGACCTCGCGCCAACACGACGACGCACCTTCCCAGCTGTGGCCCAGGATCCCGACGTGCTTCACCCCTCTACTCCCTCTGTCCTGCGAGCATGGTAGTGGCGGACCAGGGTCCGGACGACGATCCCGTCTCGATCAGCTGCGTGATGACGGTGACGAGAACATCCGCGCGGAACGCTGCCGCAAATAAGGGCCACTCCCCCGACGACCGACCCCCCATGCCTCCGCCCGAAGGGGGTGCACAGTTTTTCGACGTCGCGCTCTACGTGATCGTCATAAGTGAGGATTATGACGATCAGTAGCCGCTCCGACTTCGAACCGAATCGTATGCACTCCAATCGCAATAGTCGTGACGAAATCAGCCACCTTTGTTATTTTCCCAGTTCAGAACATTTCATATCGTTTCTTTTCGTTTCAATTTTGACACCTAATTACGTAATAAAATGAGGTAAGATGCCTTGCAACCGACCCTTCGAGGCACCACGACGAGGACATCCATGACCGACACGCACCCCCCTGCACCCGAAGCGACCTCGCAGGCGGACGACTCACCCAAGCCACGGGTAGGGCGCCCTCGGAAGTACGCCACCGCAGCCGACCGCGTGCGCGCCTACCGCGAACGCGAACGCGCCAAGAAGGAAGCAGTCGGCATGGCCCCACCCGTCGTCGAAAGCCCCGACGACGCTGTCTCCGCCCTGACA
>NZ_AJVB01000877.1:0-709 GCF_000278445.1 Rhodococcus sp. R1101 | reverse complement strand
TTCGCCGCTGTACTGGAACGGCGCCCGCGTCGACGCGTTGTATCCGCTGTCGGTGCCCGTCGACGGACAGGCGCTGAACATCACGTGCACGAGTACCGACGACGAGATCGCCTTCGGGCTGACGGCGTGCGGCCGCACGGTGCCGGACCTCGCCCGGCTGCTCGATCACCTCGACGACGAACTCGGGGCACTGGAATCCGCTCTCGGAGTCCGGGTGGAGGTCGACGACGAGGGGAGCGGGGAGGGCGACGCCGGGAACGACTGACCGCGTCGTCCCGAGAATCGTCGCGCCGCATCGCCGAACGGCCCGGGATGAGTCAGGACGTCGCCGCCACGCGGCGGGCGTGCGGCGTCCACACGTCGGTGAGGGTGCGGCGGCCGATGAACAGCCCGATGTGACCGGCATCGGCGACGGTGGTGGTGATCCTCTGCGGCGGGGTCGATACGTACTCCGCGAGCGCGGTGACCTGCCGGGGAGTCGCGATCGGGTCGGCGGAGCCGGCGATCAGATGGACCGGGCAGTCGACGGCCGCGAGATCGACGACGCGTCCCTCGGCCCTCAGTGCGCCGACGACGAGTTCGTTGCCCACGAACAGGTGGCGCATGATCCACTCGCGGAACGCGGAGGGGATCTCCTGCTTCCAGGCGAACCAGTGCCGTTCGGCTTCCCAGCGTGCGACCTCGTCGGGGTCGTCGAGCAGGCCGAGCA
>NZ_AJVB01000876.1:0-710 GCF_000278445.1 Rhodococcus sp. R1101 | reverse complement strand
GGGGCTTGTTCGCGGGTCGCGGGAGCGGACAGCTCCCCGAGGCGGCCGGTGCGCACGGCCCAGCGCTCGAAGACGATGGTGCCGAAGGGCGGAACACTCGAGACGAGGGCGAGGAAGGTGGTCTTCAGGTCCCACTTCAGCTGCAGAGCGGTGAGGAGGGCGAGGGCGACGAACGGGATGAACCCGGCGACTCCGTGCACCATGCCCGGGATGGCGATCGCCTCTTCGTATCCGAGCACCCACTTGAAGAACATCGCGATCAGCAGGGCGAGCCAGGTCACGGCCTCCCAGATCGCGACGAGGCGGAAACGCTTCGCGGGCGTGGACAGGTCGAAGATGTTCGTCATAAGCCCCATTGTGCAGGAGCTTCTACGACGGCCCGTAGTGCCGTGAGAGACATCACGGCCCCGACGCAACGCGCCGGGGCCGTGTTCGTGCTCTCGGAATACGTCAGTTCTTGGGCACTCGCACGATGAGTGCGTCGCCCTGGCCACCGCCACCGCACAGGGCCGCCGCGCCGACGCCGCCACCGCGGCGCTTCAACTCGAGCGCGAGGTGCAGCACGATGCGCGCACCCGACATGCCGAGCGGATGGCCGAGCGCGATCGCGCCGCCGTTGACGTTCACCTTCGCCGGATCGATGCCCAGCTCACGGGCCGAGACGATACCGACGGCAGCGAACGCCTCGTTGATCTCGACGAGGTCGAGAT
>NZ_AJVB01000875.1:0-711 GCF_000278445.1 Rhodococcus sp. R1101 | reverse complement strand
GGTCGCGGCGTTCGCGTGCTATCTGGCCCGCCTGACCGGCCGCGACGACGTGATGATCAACCTGCCGGTCTTCGCCCGCACCACCGCCGTGGCCCGCCGCTCCGGCGGCATGCTCGTCAACACCGCACCGCTGCGCATCTTCCTCGACCCGGGCGACACCCGCACCGATCTGGTGCGGCGGGTGCAGCTCGAGCTCACCGGGGCGCTGCGGCACCAGCGGTTCAGCCTCGAGGACATCCGCCGCGAGACCGGCGCGGCCGGCGACCCGCACCGCTATGCCGGGCCGATGGTCAACGTCATGCTGTTCCGGCAGGAGATCGTGCTCGGCGACATCCGCGGCGAATTCCACATCATGACCTCCGGTCCCGTCGAGGACCTGCTGGTCAACATCTATCAGAGCGGCGACCCGGCACGGACCTATCTGGACTTCCGCGGCAACCCGCACCGCTACGACGAGGACGAACTGCACACCCACCACGACCGGTTCGTCGACCTGCTCGGCGAGTTCCTGCGCAGCGCACCCGACCGGGCGGTCACCGCGATCCATCCGGCCAGCGTGGCACTGGCGGAGCAGCGTCGCCGGGCCGCGGCCACCGCCGACTACTGGCGGGAGCAGCTCGCCGGCGCCCCCGAACGGTCGGAGCTGCCCCGCCCGGTCACCGCGCCCGCCACCGACACCCCCGCCGACGTCGAGGACCGGTTGGCGGTGAC
>NZ_AJVB01000874.1:0-718 GCF_000278445.1 Rhodococcus sp. R1101 | reverse complement strand
AGCCCATGTTGTAGATGTCGGCCTCACCACGCACCGCGTCGAGGAACCAGACCTTGTTCACCACGTCGGCGAGCAGGTCGACGTCGTGGCTGATGACGATGAGCCCGCCGTCGTGGTTCTGCAGGAAGCCACGGAGCCAGGTGATCGAATCGGCGTCGAGGTGGTTGGTCGGTTCGTCGAGCAGCAGCGTGGTGTCGGACTTTCCGCCGGACCCGTCCGAGGCCGCGAACAGGATGCGCGCGAGTTCGACACGGCGGCGCTGACCACCCGACAGCGTGTGCAGGGGCTGGCCGAGGACGCGGTCGGGCAGACCGAGACTGTGGCAGATGGTCGCGGCCTCGGATTCGGCGACGTATCCACCGAGGGTCGCGAAGCGTTCCTCGAGTGACCCGTACTTGCGCACGGCGCGGTCGCGGATCTTCTCGTCCACGGCCTCTGCCATGAGCGCCTGCTGCTTCTCCATGCTGCGCATGATCTCGTCGAGGCCTCGCGCCGAGAGCACCCGGTCCTTGGCGAGGACGTCGAGATTGCCCTCCTTGGGGTCCTGGGGCAGGTAGCCGAGGTCGCCGGAGCGGATCACGGTGCCGGCGTAGGGCTCGCCTTCACCCGCAAGGATTCGCAGGGTCGTGGTCTTTCCGGCGCCGTTGCGTCCCACGAGGCCGATCCGGTCCCCGGCCTGCACCCGCAGCCCCGAGCCGGGGGCGGTGAGCAGCGTCCG
>NZ_AJVB01000873.1:0-726 GCF_000278445.1 Rhodococcus sp. R1101 | reverse complement strand
GGAGGTCGTTGATCTCGGCGATCTAGGGACGGACCCGGTCTCGGACCGCTTCGTCGGTGTACTGCGGGATCGAGCTACGTGAACGGTTCCGGCCGAAGCCTCGCGACCTCGATGACGATGTTCCGTTCACATCGTGCAGATATTCTCCGACCGTCACCGAGATCGCGCACCCTCACCATGCCGAACAAAGGAGACATCGATATCATCGACGTCGATTGTTGTCTGTCGGGGACACACGAGGAGAATCGCGCATGTCCCGGATCGATCGCAGACGCCGCCGTGCCGTCGGCCTGCTCACCGCAGGATTGTTTACCGCAGGACTGAGCGTCGCGGGTCCGGTCGGCTCCGCGTCCGCCGACCCGGCCCGCAACTGCCCTGAACGATACGTTCTCGCCGTCGACGGCACCCGCGGCTTCGAGACCCTCGACTCGATCGATCCGGAATCCCCCCTGGCGGAGATCTCCGCTCGCTACGAGGTTCCCGGCACGGTGGTCGAACACATCCGGTACCCCGCAGTGGTCGTACCGATGCCGGGTACCGGCTCGAGCGACGATTTCGACGGCATAGACGACGACGGTGCCGTCGCCTACGACAGGTCGAAGCAGATCGGGCATCAGCGACTCCGCCAGACCATCACCGTCCGACACAGCACCTGCCCCGACTCGGACCTGCTGGTTCTCGGATACTCGCAAGGCGCCTCGATCGCGGGAGACGTTCTCGCCGAGA
>NZ_AJVB01000872.1:0-732 GCF_000278445.1 Rhodococcus sp. R1101 | reverse complement strand
CGGTCATCAACATCGGTTCGGAGGTCTCACTGGCGCTTGCCGGCGTGAACGTGCGCATCGTCGGGGAGGCGAATGCGTGGGCAGTGCGACCGGCGGTGTTCATCTTCAACCATCAGAGTCAGCTCGATCCGATAGTGCTGGCCAAGGTCCTGAGGCAGGACTTCACGGGCGTGACCAAGAAGGAGATGGCCGACGATCCACTGTTCGGACCGCTCCTGCGGTTCGTCGGCGCCACCTTCGTCGACCGCTCCAACACCGAGCAGGCGGTCGCGGCACTCGAACCCGTCGTCGAGACCATCCGGCAGGGGACGTCGCTCGTCATCGCCCCGGAGGGCACACGATCGCTGACACCGGCGATCGGCAGATTCAAGAAGGGCGCCTTCCACATCGCGATGCAGGCCGGTGTCCCGATTGTGCCGGTCGTGATCCGCAATACCGGTGAGATCCTGTGGAAGCACTCGACCCTGCTGCGTCCGGGCACCGTCGACGTGGCGGTACTCGAACCGATCGACGTGAACGGCTGGTCGCGGAAGAAGCTCGGAGAGCACATCGCCGAGGTCGAGGATCTCTACCGCCACACCCTGTCCAGTTGGCCCGCCGACTAGATGTCGAACGAGACAGTGAAACCGGGACGACCGGACGACGAGGAACCGGACGACGGTGCCGCCGACGAGACGGAACCGGATCAGGGCACGGCCGCCGAGACGGGACCGCTCACCCCGAAACGGCGGC
>NZ_AJVB01000871.1:0-736 GCF_000278445.1 Rhodococcus sp. R1101 | reverse complement strand
TGGCTGGATACGAGCACCGTGCGGCCTTCTGCGGCGAGCGCCTGCATGAACCGCCGGATCCATACGATGCCCTCGGGGTCGAGGCCGTTGACCGGTTCGTCGAACAGCAGCACGCGCGGGTTGCCGAGCAGCGCGGCGGCGAGACCGAGGCGCTGCGACATCCCGAGCGAGAAACCACCGGCACGCTTGCCCGCGACCTCGGTCAGCCCCACCTGGCGCAATACTTCGTCGACGCGGGAGGCGGGCAGGCCGTTCGACGCGGCCAGCCAGGCGAGATGGGACCGCGCCGATCGGTTGGGATGCACCCACTTCGCGTCGAGCAGCGCCCCGACGGTCGTGAGCGGCCGCGTCAGCTCCTGGTACGGCTTCCCTTCGATCAGTGCGGTTCCCGAGGTCGGCCGGTCCAGTCCCAGGATCATGCGCATCGTGGTGGACTTCCCCGCCCCGTTGGGGCCGAGGAAGCCGGTGACGATGCCGGGACGGACCGTGAACGTCAGGTCGTCGACCGCGGTCGTGGACCCGAAGGTCTTGGTCAAGCCGGTCACTTCGATCATGCGCACCACCCTACGTGCGGGCCCGGCGGGCGCAGCAGGTCAGTCGCCCGCCGGGTCGACATGCTGTGCACCACGGTGAGATCGGGAAACACGTTGTTTCCGAGGTTCCGGGACCGGTCCGTCCCGGCCCCGGTGTCGGTCAGGGCTCCAGCGGTGACGATGCCTGGGCCCAGAAGCGTTTC
>NZ_AJVB01000870.1:0-739 GCF_000278445.1 Rhodococcus sp. R1101 | reverse complement strand
GCCGGTATCGAACGCGCCGATGCCTTCGCGGCGGTCTCCTCCGGCGACAATTCGAACATCATCTCGACACGGGTGGCCCGCGAGACCTTCGGTGTCGAACGTGTCGTCGCGAGGATCTACGACGCCAAGCGGGCCGCGGCGTACGAACGGCTGGGCATCCCCACGGTGGCAACCGTGCCGTGGACCACCGATCGCTTGCTCCACGCGCTGACGCACGACAGCGAGACCGCCCGCTGGCGCGATCCCACCGGATCCGTCGCCATCGCCGAGGTGAACCTGCACGAGGGATGGGTCGGACGACGCGTCACCGACCTCGAGGAGGCCACGGGATCGCGCGTGGCGTTCCTGATCCGGTTCGGCACCGGGCTGCTGCCCGACCGCAGGACGGTGCTGCAGGCCGACGACTCCGTCTACATCGCGGCCGTGTCGGGTTCCGTCTCGGAGGCGATCACGCACGCCGAGAACCCGCCGGTCGACGAGAACTGACCGACCCACCCGAGAGGAAGCTCACATGAAGGTGGCGATCGCCGGTGCCGGCGCGGTGGGACGCTCGATCGCGCGTGAACTGCTGCGCAACGCCCACGAGGTGATGCTCATCGAACGCAAGCTCGAGCATGTGGAACCGGACGCCGTTCCGGAGGCGACATGGGTCCACGCCGACGCCTGCGAACTCAGCTCGCTCGAATCCACCGGACTCGAACGGTACGACGTGGTGATCGCGGCAACGGGCGACGACAAG
>NZ_AJVB01000869.1:0-745 GCF_000278445.1 Rhodococcus sp. R1101 | reverse complement strand
GAGTCGCCACCCCGGTAGAAGGACGTTCGTGGGAGCCAATCCCGCAGCAATCGGCTCTTGGTGGGAGACAGTTCGGCGTCGTACAGGAGAGCCATGCCGTCGACAATAGTGCCGGCGCAGAGCGAATGGCCCCCGCACCTACGCCAGTGCCAGCGCCACGAGCGCGACCAGCGACGGCACACTCTGACACAGCGACCCCACCACTCCGGCTCCACGTGGGCGACTCATCGCCATCCGGTCCGAGACGAACAGCGCGATCCCGGCCGAGAACATGAACGCACATGTATAGACGACGAGCGTGCGACCCGGGGTTTCGTGCCCGGTCCACCACACGATCACCCCTGCGATGGCTCCGGATCCGAGGAACAAGTTGTAGAAGCCGACGTTGAACGCCCACATCCGTACCGGCGGAACATCCGCAGTAGGGATGCGGAACAAGTCCCGGTGAATGCTCGGGCGGCGGAACAGGATCGTCTCCCACGCGAATGCCAGCACGTGTATCGCGGCGGCGACCAGCGCCGCGAGCTGCGCGATGAGGATCATGTCGCAGCCTCCTCGGCGAACCGGATGCCATAGCGAGCGGCGATCTGCGCGAGTGTGCTCGTCAGCACTTCCTCCGGAAGATGCGCCTCGCCCAGCGCGTGGAGATCGGTGAAGAAGCCTCTCATCCCGGTACCGGGACAGACGAGGAGGAACGCCGCGTCGTCGGTGAGCACCGAGAAAGTGTTCGATGTCCCGCCTCGAT
>NZ_AJVB01000868.1:0-747 GCF_000278445.1 Rhodococcus sp. R1101 | reverse complement strand
TGACAGGAGCGACGAGGGCGGAGGCCAGCGCGTCGGTCACGGTGCCGACGTCCAGGCTCGGGCCGGCCGCGTCGAGCTTGGCGTAGGTGGCGGCGAGACTGCTGTCCTGCGGCGGGTCGCCTGCCCGCACATGCAGGGCGCGGCGTCGTTCGCGGTGCAGATCCTCGGCGAGATTGGCGAGCAGACCGAAATGACTGAACGCGCGGGCGACGGGAAGCAGGTCGTCGGTGGCGACGCCGGCGAAGCGGTCGGCGAGTGCGGTGCGGTCGATCTCGGAGCGCCGGATCCGGAAGCTCTCCACCCGGGCCGATTCGACCAGGTCGAAGGTGTCGGCTCCCGCCTGCTCGCGGATGACGTTGCCGAGGATGCCGCCGAGCAGGCGGATGTTCTCGCGGAGAGGTTCTGTCGCAGATGTAGGCACAGCGTCCGTCATACGGCCAGTATGTGTGCCTCGTGGCCGGTGCGCGACCGCGCACGCGGCCGTGCGCCCCGGTGGGATCAGCTGAACTTGATCTGCAGTCCGATGCCGAGGATCGCAATCACCCAGATGATGCCGGTGAAGACCGTAAGACGGTCGAGGTTCTTCTCCGCCACCGTCGAGCCCGAGAGATTGGACTGGACTCCGCCACCGAACAGGCTGGACAGACCACCGCCCTTACCGCGGTGCAGCAGCACCAGCAGGATGAGCAGCAGGCTCGTGACGATCAGGAGGATGTCCAGGAACAGTTCCATGTCGGTGTTCGATGT
>NZ_AJVB01000867.1:0-758 GCF_000278445.1 Rhodococcus sp. R1101 | reverse complement strand
GGCGGACGGGCCGCTCCCACGTCGCCGAGCACCTGCCCCGCGAACGATGCGGTGCCCTCCACCCCGGGACCGTCGGCGGTGAACCGCACGATGGACGCCTGGGTCTGGGACGAGACCAGCTCGCGGCCCAGATCGCGTGCCGCCGTCGCGTAGTCGTCGAGGACGCGACGGGCTGCCTCCGTGCGCCCGAGCGCCTCACCGACGCGCACGAACTGTTCTCTCCAGAACACCGGATCGGACCCGACCAGCACGGTGGGTGCGACAGCGCTCAGCGAGGTGTAGACGTCGGGAGCGGCGGAGGACCCGAGAATCACGTCCGGCTGCGCACGCTCGATCGCCGCGACGTCCGGAGCACCGGCAGCTCCCACGGCCGGCAACTCGCCGATCCCGGTGCCGAGATATTCCGGCCGTCCGGAGATCTCGGCGCTCGCTCCCACGACGCGCTCCCACAGACCCAGGGCGCACACCGCGTCGAGCGCCGCGGAGTCGAGGACGACGATGCGCTGCGGATCGGCGGGCACATCCGACCGGCCTGCGGTGTGCAGGACCGGCCGGGTGCCGTTGGTGGGCTGCCCCGGATCGAGCGGGGAGGGGAGCGGGCATGCGGTCGACGTGTCCCGGTCGATACCCACGACCGACGCTCCGGCGATACGCGTCGTGGTGCGCACGATCTCGGAGGCGTCGTCGTCGGGCGGGGTGGAGCACCCGGCGAGGGCTGTCGTCACCGCAGCGACGGCTGCGACGAGCACTGCTCGTGA
>NZ_AJVB01000866.1:0-762 GCF_000278445.1 Rhodococcus sp. R1101 | reverse complement strand
GCGTGAAGTGGGAGAACCCGGCTACGGAACCGGAGACGTCGCACAGTACGACGAGTTCCGGGCGCGCCGGCCGGGGCTTGCGGTTCACCGGATCGATGGGCACACCGCCGGTGGACATGGACTTGCGCAGCGTGCGGCGCAGGTCGATGGCGCCGGCGCGGGCACGGCGGCGGCGCGCGGCGAGACGGCTCGCGAGCAGCCTTGCGAGCGGCACGACACTTCGGCGCAGGGCCACGAGTTCCGCGTCGGAGGCGCGCAGGAAGTCGACTTCCTCGGCGAGCTTGGGCACCCCGTACTTCTCGACGCGTTCGCGGCCGAGCTGTTCGGCGGTGCGGCGGCGGGTCTCGCGTTCGATCATGGCCCGGAAATCGGCGATCCGCTGGGCCGCGGTGCGACGCGCGACCTCGCTCTCGTAGGCGGCGTCGTCGCGTTCCTCCCGGGTGCCGTTGCCGAGGAGCCCCTCGAGGATCTTCGTCAGCAGGGTGTCCGGGGAGACGTCCCGCAGCGCCTGGTAGGCCGAGAAGGACGGTCCGTTCGACGATGCGTACCGACCGAGTTCCTCCACGATGCCGGAGACGAGCATCTCGGTGGCTTCGAGCGACTCCGGCGACTCCTCGGACAACAGTTCGGCGAGCAGGTCGCGCAGCGCGTCGAGGTCGACCTCCCCTGTCGGGGTGCGTGGAATGCTCACCTGCGGACCGTCGGCCTCGCGCCGTCCGATCGCGGGCGGGAACCACAGGTCGAACAGGGCGTCGAAGGTCG
>NZ_AJVB01000865.1:0-768 GCF_000278445.1 Rhodococcus sp. R1101 | reverse complement strand
GCCGCGTAGGAGCCAACATCGTCACCTCGATGTTCGACGACGAAGCGCGCAACCACGGATTCGACGCGCTCCCGCCGCACACGGAGCGATATGCCCGGGCGGAGGAGTTCATCGAGGTGCTGTGCGCACTGTGGGATTCGTGGGACGACGGCGGCGTCCTCGTCGACCGGGCCGGCGGCAGGTTCCTGGACTCCTCCGCGATCCGTCCGATCCATCACCGGGGCAAGCACTTCCGCGTCGACGGTCCCCTGACCGTGCCGCGGTGCCCGCAGGGCCGTCCCGTGCTGTTCCAGGCCGGAGCATCGGAGACCGGCCGCAACCTCGCGGCCCGCCACGCCGAGGCCGTCTACTCGGTCGCGTGGGACATGACCGCGGCGCTCGAGTACGCCACCGACGTGCGTGCACGCATCGCCTCCGTGGGCAGGGACGCCGGTTCGGTCGCCATCCTGCCGGGGCTCGTGACCTACGTCGGCCGCACCGAAGACGAAGCGTGGGCGAAGAAGGCGGAACTCGACGCTCTGCTCGACATCGACGCCGCCCTCGCCCAACTCGGAGTCTTCACCGGTCAGGACTACACGCGCCACGATCTCGACGCTCCCGTCGGCGACCTGCCGCCCATCGAGGAGTTCACCGGTCCGCAGGGCCGCTATGCGACGGTGCAGCGCATCATCGAGACCCGGCGTCCCACCTTGCGCGAGCTGCTCGGTTACCTCGCGGCGGGTGGTGGCCACGCGACGATGATCGGCACCCCCGAATCCGTCGCCGACA
>NZ_AJVB01000864.1:0-778 GCF_000278445.1 Rhodococcus sp. R1101 | reverse complement strand
AGAGCAGCCATGCCTGGAAGTCCGTGACGACCGCCTTCGACTCCACATCGGCAGTCGACGGAACCGGTAACGGTGAGGGTGCCGGTGACTCTGATGGTGCTGGTGGAGCAAGCGGCACGGACCCAACTTCGGATGCGGGTGGCGGCGCGGGTGGCGCGCTGTCGTCGGATGCTCGACTCCGGCCTGCTTCGACCCCTGGGGTGGTAGGACCGGCCGGCGCAACTGTGTCTTCGACGGTGGTGGCTCCTGGTTGTTCCGACCGCAGCTGCCGAGATTCGAGGCGCTGCGGTGGGGATGGAGTCACCTCTGGTGTCCACGACGGCACAGAAGGCCGCGACCATGAAGGTGGAGTCCACTGCGGCGGCGTCCACGTAGGAGGTGGAGGGGGCGGCCACGAGAGGGTGGGAATCGGGATCCGCGGAATGACGACTTCGCCACCCGTCCCACCGGAACCTCGCTTCGAACCGGATCCGTCGCCTCCCGACGTCCCTCCTTCGGTACCGGACTCGGTCTCTCCTCGGTCGGGCCCCGAACAGGTCGAACACACATCGACTCCGGGCTTCTTCTGTGCTGCTGCGTGCATTGTGGACATCCCACCAACGAGAACCACTGCAAGGCAAAGCGTGAACAAGGCGCTGTATCGGCGTGACGGTGTCATCATGGTTCCCTCCCTGCGTGACATCCACTTTCGCGTCGCTTCACGGGCAACTCGCGAGTAGAGCACTACGCGAATCGGCGAACATGGCGGCGCGTGCGGTGGCCTGCGGCTCTGGCGCTG
>NZ_AJVB01000863.1:0-781 GCF_000278445.1 Rhodococcus sp. R1101 | reverse complement strand
CCGTTCGTCGACGAGTTCGCGGACGAGTCGAGCGAAGCGCGGGTCGGTTCCGGCCGTGGCCGCGCGCGAGAAGCCCATGCCCAGCTCGGCGGCGCGGTCGCGGGCTTCGGTGTCGAGATCCCACACGACCTCGAGGTGGTCGGAGACGAATCCGACCGGCACGACCACGACCGCAGCGACGCCGCGTTCGTGCAGGGCCTCGATATGGTCGACGATGTCGGGTTCGAGCCACGGCACCTGCGGTGGACCCGACCGCGACTGCCACACCAGGTCGTAGTCGTCCTCGCCGAGCGCCTCGGCCACCAGCCGCGCGGCCTCGGCGACCTGGCGACTGTAGAGATGTCCGCCTTCCTCCGGCGGACCACCCGTCGCGTCGAAGGAACTCGGGACGGAGTGGGCCGTGAAGACCACGCGCGCGGAGTCGCGCACCTCGTCCGCGAGTTCGACGCGCGCTGCGCGCACCGCATCGGTGACGGCGTCGACGAACAGCGGGTGATCGTAGAAGTGCCGCAGCTTCGTCAGCTGCGGAGCGTTCTCGACGGCGTCCCGAGCCCGGGCGATGTCCTCGTGGTACTGCCGGCATCCCGAGTAACCGCCCCAGGCGGACGTCGCGAACACCAGCGCGTTGCGGATCCCGTCGTCGCGCATCCGGGCGACGGTGTCCTCGACCATGGGATGCCAGTTGCGATTGCCGAAGTAGATCGGCAGTTCGATGCCGTGCGCGTCGAATTCGACACGCACGGCATCGATGATCGCCCGGTTGAGGGCATTGATCGGCGAA
>NZ_AJVB01000862.1:0-783 GCF_000278445.1 Rhodococcus sp. R1101 | reverse complement strand
GGTGCTCGAGGAGCGGTTGCTCGATGCGCTGCTCGCGTGCATCTGGCTGAGCACGCACCTGTTCCTGCCCGAGGACCACGCACGCATCGCATCGGTCCGCGAACACGGACTGTCGGTGCCGCGCATCCCGGCGCTCCGCGCCCGCTGGTCGCTGCTCGCCGAGTTCGCCACCGCGACAGGCCACGACGACGTCGCCGCACACGCCCGCGACGTACTCGCCCACCTCGAGGACCGCGCCACCGGCTAGAGCGGTCGATCCGGCAGGCGCCGCTCGCCGGCTACACGAGGGGAGCGGCGGGTTCGATCCTCGTCGCGCCGTCGGCCACCCGGTATCCCGCGACACGGCGTGCAGCGGTGTTCGGATCGGTGCGGTCGCCGATGAAGAACCACTCCATCTGTGTCGCACCGGGGGCCACGTCGAGTACCCCGTAGCCGTGCGAATCGAGTTCGACGAAGCGCACGTGCCGATTGGTCGCGGTCGCCGTCGCCTCCAGCGCAGGCGACGTGCTCCTCGGTGGCACACCGAGCAGCTCGTCGATGTTCGCCGAGGTCACCGAGGGAACCACGAACTCCGTGGCGACGGTGCCCGCCCCCGGATAGTCGGCGGCGTCGACGGGGACGTCCATCGCCCACGAGGTGTGGATGTCGCCCGTGAGGAAGACGACGTTCCGCAGACCCGCCGCCGTGATCGTGTCGAGCAGCCGCCGGCGGTCGGCCGTGTAACCGTCCCACTGATCGGTGTTGAAGGGCACGCCTCCGGCCGGCGCTCCGATGAGCGCGGTC
>NZ_AJVB01000861.1:0-786 GCF_000278445.1 Rhodococcus sp. R1101 | reverse complement strand
TCCCTGCACAGCGCAACGGCTTGTTGACCCGTGGAGGCTTCGGCGACGATCGAGACTGCATCCGAATGCAGCTCGAGCAGCGCTCGCAGTCCGGCGCGGACGATCGCATGGTCGTCTGCGAGCATCAGCCGGATCATCGGAGCTCCTCCCCTTGCTGTGGAAGCGGAAACGTCACCGACACTGCGGTGTGGCCGGGCTCCGATTCGATGAACCACTGCCCATCGAGCTGTTCGACCCGGGTCCGCATGGCATTGAGCCCGAAGTTGTGTGCGGACGGATCGTCGAGGATCGCGGTGTCGAAGCCCCGTCCGTCATCGACCACGTCCAGGTGTACGGCGTCAGCACCATAGCCGAGGGTAACCACCGCGTGGCCGGCATCGGCATGGCGCACCACATTCGAGACCGCGCCCTGGACGAGGCGCACCAGCGCCGACTCCAACGGCATCGGCAAGGACACCGCCTGCCCCTCGACGAGAAGACGCACGTCAACCCTCCCAGCCGCGGCTCGCTCACACACCCTGCCCAACGCGTCGGCGAGCGAACTGCCCGCCAGGTCAGCGGGCGAGAGAGCCGCGATCAGACGTCTCGCGTCCGCCAATCCCGCCGACGCGGTCCGCCGAGCCATGACGATCTTGTCCGCAACACCCGGGGGCAGATCTTCGGCCTCAGCGGCGTGCAACAGCATCTGAATGCTGCTCAGCCCCTGCGCGACGGTGTCGTGAATCTCGCTGGCCAACCGCTCACGTTCGGCCAGTTCGCCCGCGGAGCGCTCGGTCTCCGCCAGCT
>NZ_AJVB01000860.1:0-785 GCF_000278445.1 Rhodococcus sp. R1101 | reverse complement strand
CTGTTCATCCGAAGGCCTTCCGGCTCTCGGGCACGGTTCCAAACCTTACCAGAAGGTTTCGAACCAGTGAAATCTGCAGGCGCCTTCGTCCAACCTCGTTGTCCCGTTCCTTTCGGCCCGGGTCGGTGTCCGTGTCGCTCTGACCTGAAATAAGTTACGCGAACATCGTCGAGAACGCCAAATCACCTGTTCAACGCGTGTTTCTCGGCTCGGAAACGGTATCGGAGGGTGCTCAAGGCACCCAGTACTTGGCGGCAAGATGCTGGACGATCGGGTCGTCCTCCTCGGCCTGCTCGAGCATCGCGAGATCGCTGCGGATATCCATGAGCCGGGGGTCGTCCCCCTCGGCGTCGCCGATCGGCCGGCCTCCGTCCTCGGCGCGCTGCCGCAGGATCTTCTCCCGAACCCGGTCTTTCAACGACTCAGCCATGAGAGAAGCATGCTGCGCGGTCACCGCCTTGTCGAGGATTTCGACGCCGTGTCAACCGTCGCGGCCGCTCCGTCTCAACGGTCGCGGTTACGGAAGACCCGGATCGCCGTGGGCAGCACCACAGCGAGAGCACCGATAATCAGGACCAAGGAGAACAGTTCCATCAACATGCCTCCATCATCCGCGCACGACGCGCAGGACGCAGACAACGTCGAAGGCCCCTCACCGTGGTGAGGGGCCTTCGTGGAGCTGCCTGTCGGAATCGAACCGACGACCTTTTCATTACGAGTGAAATGCTCTACCGACTGAGCTAAGGCAGCGAGCCTTTCGGCGTCCGAAGTCTAGCGGACTACCC
>NZ_AJVB01000859.1:0-787 GCF_000278445.1 Rhodococcus sp. R1101 | reverse complement strand
CCAACGACCAGAGGCGGTCGACGTAGTCGGCTTTGACGTTACGGTATTGCAGGTAGAACGCGTGTTCCCAGGCATCGAACACCAATAATGGTGTCGTAGTGGGAGCGACCGTGATGTGGTGGTCGTGGATCTGATGAACAACAAGTCGGGCGCCGAGTGGGTCCCACGCCAGTGCACCCCAGCCGGAGCCCTGCACACTTGTGGTAGCTGCTGTCATTTCGGCGCGGAACGCGTCGAAGCTACCGAAGAATTCGTCGATAGCGGCGGCGAGCTCCCCGTCGGGTCGGTCACCACCCTCCGGGGACATGTTGAGCCAGAACATCGAGTGAAGGCTGTGGCCAGCGAGGTGGAAGGCCAATGCGCGCTCCAGACCGGGTAGACGGGAAAAATCACCCGCCTGGCGCATTTCGGACAGCTGCTCGAGCGCCGCGTTGGCGCCTTTGACATACGCCGCATGGTGAGCGCTGTGGTGCAACTGCATGATCTCCCCACTGATCGCCGGTTCCAATGCACCGTAGTCATAGGGCAGGTCAGGCAACTGGTACACGGCCATCGTCGGTTTCTCCTCGGGTGAACTGGGTCGGACCTGAACCAAGGTAGCTCGAGTTCGGGCACCCGAACAAATAACTTCGCCTGTGCGTCAAATACCACGAGTGTGCCTGTCTCTACCGACAGCCCGTCCTGCGGCAGGACCACAGGGTTCGACGGCTCGGCGTGCAGTCCGGACCTCGGGTTCCGCTTGCTGATCTGTACACCCGATACACCGGGACGACCCGCAGTTCGACAT
>NZ_AJVB01000858.1:0-789 GCF_000278445.1 Rhodococcus sp. R1101 | reverse complement strand
CGCGATGATCATCTTGCGGATGGTCTCGCCCTCGGCGGCCGAACCGAGCACGACCTTGTCGAGTTTGGTGACACCGTCGACGAGATGCGCCACCTCCTCGCCGAACTCGGCGGTGAGCTGCTCGAGCGTGTAGCCGGTGTCCTCGACGGTGTCGTGGAGCAGCGCCGCGACGAGGGTCGTGGTGTCCATACCGAGTTCGGCCAGGATCGTCGCGACCGCCAGCGGATGGGTGATGTAGGGATCACCGGACTTGCGCTTCTGGGTCGCGTGCCGTTCCTCGGCCACGTCGTAGGCCCGCTGCAGCTGCGAGAGGTCGGCCTTCGGGTACAGCTCCCGATGGATGGTGACCAGCGGCTCGAGGACGGGCTTGAGGCTGGTGCCGCGCTGTCCGGTGATGCGCCGGGCCAGGCGGGCGCGCACCCGCCTCGAGGCAGAGGTGGACGCCGCGGTGGGCGTCGGATTCTGACCGGAATTCTGGGACCGATCGAGATTCTGGGTCATCCCTCCACCTCCCGTCGCGGCTGCGAACCCGGTTCGTCACCGATGCGCATGTCCGGACCGTACGGGCCCGGCGGGTTCACCGGCACCTGTGGCAACTCTAACTCTCAGATCCGCACGAGCGACGTCAGTGGGTACTTCTGCAGTCGTGCCCGGCCACCGAGAGCTTCGATCTCGGTGACGACGGCGATACCGACGACCTCCGCGCCGACACGCTCGAGCAGTTCGACGGTCGCGGACAGGGTTCCACCGGTCGCGAGGACATCGTCCACCACGAGCACCTTCCGGCCC
>NZ_AJVB01000857.1:0-790 GCF_000278445.1 Rhodococcus sp. R1101 | reverse complement strand
AGACCGTCTCCTCCCGAGGTCTTCGGCCAGCCCACGGCACCGAGCTCGTCGAGCACTTCGTGCGCCACCGTCGCGACACGCCGGACCCGGCCGAAATCGCAGTCGGGCATCGGGTCGAGGTCGATCCGCCACTCGTCGGGGCGCTCCACGTCGCTGCGCCGCGAGTTCCAGGGATGGAACTCCACGGTCGACATCTGCACGGCCCACACGACGTCGGCGAGATGGATGACGCACAGCTCGTCGGCATCGCGGTCGTAGCGCGGGAAGTGCACCCGGACGGTCTCCACCCAGTCCGGCGCCCCGCGGGGCAGCCGCTTCTGGTGCACCTTCTGCCCCTCGAGCCCGTCGGGGAACCGGTGCAGCATGCAGGGCCGTTCGCGGAGCGCCCGGACGATCCCCTCCCCCACGCTCAGGTAGTAGTTCGCGAGGTCGAGCTTGGTCGCCCCGATCTCGGGGAAGTACACGCGCTCGGGGTGCGAGATACGCACCGTGCGACCGTCCACGTCGAGCTCGACTGCATCGGCGTCCTTGCTCATCCGCGCCTCCCGCCTTTCCCTCTCGTGCACCATCCTCGCCTCTCGATTCCCGCCCCGGTGAGGAAATACACCGCCGGCGCACGATTTCCTCCGCCCGGCACAGCGGGACGCTAACGTCGAAGCGATGCTGCTGCACTCGGTTGTCGACACCTCCGTCGCCGTCGCCGCCACACGGTCACGACGCACCAAGATCGACCTGCTACGCGAACTGCTCGACCGTGCCGAACCCCACGAGGTCGAATCGGTGGTCTCAT
>NZ_AJVB01000856.1:0-791 GCF_000278445.1 Rhodococcus sp. R1101 | reverse complement strand
TCGCCGGCATCGTGCTGGTCCTCGAGGGCCGCCATCTCGGCGGCATCGCGCTGGTCTCGCTCGGCGCCGCGATCAAGGCCACGGCGGGGTTGGCGTTGCCCTTCCTGGTGTGGGTGTGGATGGTCCACGAACGCGACCGTGCGCGCGCCGAGGGACGCGAGCCCGCAGCGCCGGTCCGTCTGTTCGCCAAAGCGACCGGACTCGGACTTCTCGTGTTCGCCGCGGTCTTCGGTGGCACCTCGCTGCTCGCCGGGGTCGGTATCGGCTGGCTCACCGCCTTGTCCGGTTCGTCGAAGATCATCAACTGGTTGTCGTTGCCGACGATGATGGCGCACGTCGTCACGTGGATCACCCCGTGGCGCCTCGGTTCGATCCTCGACATCACGCGCCTGCTCTGCGCGATCGCGCTGGTGGTGATCCTCGTGTGGGCGTGGTGGCGATTCCGTCGCACCGAACGCGACGCGGTCTTCGGGATCGTCGTGGCCCTGACCGCCGTGACTCTGCTGTCGCCCGCCGCCCTGCCCTGGTACTACTCGTGGCCGCTCGCGGTCGCCGCGGCCTTCGCGATGTCGCCCCGGCTCCTCATGGTGCTCGTCGCACTGTCGACCTGGCTCATGTTGATCTTCAACCCCGACGGGTCGATCGGCATGTACAACCTCGCGCACGTCGCGCTCGCAGTGTTCGCCTCGATCGTCGCGGCCCGCGCCCTGGTCACCTACGATCCGCTGCGCCTGCGACTGCGGCCGCGACCGGCATCGCCCACGGATGCTGCGCGGGACGACCGTGCCTGA
>NZ_AJVB01000855.1:0-792 GCF_000278445.1 Rhodococcus sp. R1101 | reverse complement strand
GGGCGACCGCTGGCATTCGCTGGCGCGACTCGCGCTGCGCGACGACCTGTACGGCTCGTTGCGTTCGATCGTCCTCGACGTTCTCGCCGGCGCCGAACCCGGGGAATCGACCGAGGAGATGATCGAGGACTGGGAGTCGTCGAACGGATCCAAACTCGTGCGTGCGAGGGCGGCGCTCGACGAGATCTTCTCGTCTGGAAGTCTGGACCTCGCCACCCTGTCGGTGGCGGCACGACAGATCAGGGGCATGGTGCGCACGGGCGCATCCGATCGGAGGTAACGAGTGAGCGGTGCGGGCGAACAGTTCGGTTTCCACACCGAGGTGATGGTGCGGTGGTCCGACATGGACGTCTTCCAGCACATCAACCACGCGCGGATGGTCACCCTCCTCGAGGAAGCGCGGATCCCGTGGTTGTTCGCCGACGGCCGCCCCACCCGGGACCTGCGCGAGGGGGCCGTCATCGCCGATCTCCACGTCCGCTACCGAGGGCAGTTGCGTCACGACGACGGTCCGCTCGACGTGCTGATGTGGACGGAGAAGGTACGCGCGGTCGACTTCACGATCGGTTACGAGGTGCGGCCGAGCGGTGCCCCGGTCGACTCGGCGCCGGCCGTGGTCGCGTCCACCCAGATCGCGGCGTTCGACATCGAGACCCAGCGCCTGCGCCGGCTCACCGACGACGAGCGCGAGTTCCTGCGGCAGTGGCGACGTGACTGACGAGGCCCGGCATGTCGAGCGTCTCCTGAGGCTCGACGGCCCCGACGACAGCGTCGATCTCGCTGCTTTCCTCG
>NZ_AJVB01000854.1:0-792 GCF_000278445.1 Rhodococcus sp. R1101 | reverse complement strand
GCTGGACCCGACCGTCGTAGGCCTCCACCTCACGCCGCAACGGCGGACGCGGACCCACCACACTCATCTCCCCACGCACAACATTGAGGAACTGCGGCAACTCGTCGATACTGAACCGCCGCAACACCTTCCCCACACGAGTAACACGCGGATCGTCCTTCAACTTGAACAACGGACCCGCACCCTCGTTCTGCGCCAACAAGGTGTCGACCAACCTGTCCGCGTCGGTGACCATCGACCGGAACTTCACCATCCCGAACGGCTCACCATCGAGACCGATCCGCTCGGCCCGGTAGAAGACCGGACCCCGATCCTCGAGCTTGATCAACAACGCAACCACCGCGAACACCGGCGCCAACACCACCAACGCCGCACTCGCGAACGCCAGATCGAAAATCCGCTTCCCCGACCGCTTCGCCCCGTGATAACTCGGCTTCTCCACATGGATCAGCGGCAGACCGGCCACCGGACGCATCTCGATCCGCGGACCCGCCACATCGACCACTCCCGTCGCGACCACCAGATCCGTCTCGAGCGGTTCGAGCTGCCAGACCAGATCGTGCAGACCCTCGCTGCCCAGAGTCTCCGTCGCGGTGACCACCACCGTGTCCGCCCCCGACAACTTCAATGCGTCGACCACCGAATGCTCGTCGCCGTAGACGGTGATCTCCCGGCCGTCGACATCGATCACCTCACCCGGCGCCCCCGAATAACGCGGCACGCACACCCCGACCACGCGGTAACCCTCCCCGTCCTTACGGGAGAAGGTGCGCGTCATATGCCGCACCGCCC
>NZ_AJVB01000853.1:0-793 GCF_000278445.1 Rhodococcus sp. R1101 | reverse complement strand
GCCGAGGCGTTCGCCGAACGAACGGTTGCGCGACAGCGGGGAGGTGCAGGTCGCGACGAGATCGCCGACGCCGGCGAGACCGGCGAGCGTGGCCGGCTTCGCCCCGAGGGCGGTTCCGAGACGGGTGATCTCGGCGAGACCACGGGTGATGATGCTCGCCACGGTGTTCTCACCGAGTCCGATACCGGCGGCCATCCCGCAGGCGAGTGCGATGACGTTCTTGCACGCGCCGCCGATCTCGCAACCGATCACGTCCGAATTGGTGTACGGACGGAAATACTTTGTCGCGCAAGACTTCTGAATCTCCATGGCACGGGTCGAATCGGGGCACGCGATCACCGTCGCGGCCGGTTGCCCCTCGGCGATCTCCCGAGCGAGGTTGGGGCCGGACAACACGGCGATCCGATTCTGCTCGGCGCCGGTGACCTGACCGATCACCTGACTCATGCGCATCAGGGTGCCGCTCTCGATTCCCTTGGCGAGACTCAGAAGTGTGACGTCGGATCCGATATCCGCCTTCCACGCCTCGAGATTGGTGCGCAGGGTCTGGCTCGGTACGGCGAGGACGACGAAGTCGGCGCCCGCCACCGCCACCCGGTGATCGGCAGTGGCCTTCAGCGAGTGCGGCAGTTCCACGCCGGGCAGATAATCGGAGTTCTCGTGCCGTTCCGCGATGCCGCGCGCCACCTCCTCGCGTCGCGCCCAGATCGTCACGTCCGTTCCGGCGTCGGCCAACACCTTGGCGTACGCCGTCCCCCACGAACCCGCGCCCAGAACTGCTGCTGTGGTCACG
>NZ_AJVB01000852.1:0-791 GCF_000278445.1 Rhodococcus sp. R1101 | reverse complement strand
CTCGGCGAGGAGAAGTGCGACACCCGCGCCGCCGGGGGTGGGGCCAGGCGGGTGTGCAGGGTCGCCGACAGGTTCGCCAGGCCGCGGTGCGGCACCACCACCCCCTTGGGGCGTCCGGTGGAGCCGGAGGTGTAGATCAGATAGGCGGGATGGTCGAACAGCAGCGTGGCCGGCCGGTCGTCGTCGGTGACCGGGTCGGCGCTCGCCTGCCCGATCCGCGCGTCGAGGTCCGGATCGTCGAGGACCAGCCAGGGCACCGTGTCGGGCAGCTCGTCGCGGTGCGCGGCGGTGGTCAGGCCCAGCAGCGCCCCGCAGTCGGTGAGCATGTACTCGATGCGTTCGGCCGGATAGTTCGGGTCGACGGGCACGAAGGCGGCCCCGGACTTGGCGACCGCCCAAATCACGGCCACCGACTCGACGGACCGGACGATGCCGACGGCGACGAAGGTCTCCGGCCCGGCGCCGGCGGCGACGAGGACGCGGGCGAGCCGGTTGGACCATTCGTCGAGTTCGCGGTAGGTCAGGCGCCGATCCTCGCACACCACCGCGTCGGTGTCCGGCACGACCGCGGCGACCGCCCCGAGGATCTCCGGCAGGGTCTGCGCGGAGCGGGCCGGGTCACCGTGCGCGGGCACCAGCCCGGCCACCTCGTCGCCGTCGACGAACGGCAGGTCCCCGGCGGGCAGCCGCGGGTCGGTGAGCACCGCGGTCAGGGCGCGGCCGAGCCGCCGGCCGGTGGTGAGGGCGGTGCCCTCGTCCACCTGGTCGGGCCGGTAGCCGGTGCGGACCCG
>NZ_AJVB01000851.1:0-794 GCF_000278445.1 Rhodococcus sp. R1101 | reverse complement strand
CATATCCGAACAGCAGGTCGCTGTGCCCGCTGAGCGATTTCGTGCCACTGGCCACCACGACGTCGGCCCCGAGGTCGAGCGGACGCTGCCCGAGCGGGGTGGCGGTGGTGTTGTCGACGAGCAGCAATGCCCCGGCGCGACGGCACGCCGCCGCGGTCGCACGCAGATCCACCGTGTCGAGACCGGGATTCGAGGGTGTCTCGGCGAGGACGACCGCTCCCTTCCCCGCGCCGTCGAGCACACGCCGCAGCGAGCCGTCCGCGAATTCGGCGACGGAGAGTTCGTGCACCTCGATGCCGTGCGGTGCGAGATATCCGGTGGCGAACTTGCGCACCTGGTAGTAGCCGTCGGAGGGAACGACGACCGTGCTGCCCGGGGCCACGAGCGATCGCAACGCGACCGTGATCGCCGACATGCCCGAGCCGACGACGCGCACCGCCGAGGCGTGTTCGAGCGCGGCGAGCGCCGATTCGAGTGCGCGCCAGCCGGGATTCGAGGCCCGCGCGTAGGTATCGACGTCGTCGCGTTCGTCCTCGCCGAGGAGGTACGGCGCGGCGAAGACCGGTCCCGCCTGCAACGGGGAGCCCGGAACGCCTTCGTGTGCAACCGCCTTCACGCAGCGTGTCGAATCGCCCGTCATGCGGCTCATTCCGGCTTGATCCGGCGCCCGAGCAGCTGCCCGATCGCATCCGGTACCGACATGCCTTCGTGGCACACGCGATGTACGGCGTCGGTGAGCGGCATCTCGACGTCGTAGCTCGCCGCGAGGGCGCGGACCGAGGTGCACGACTTGA
>NZ_AJVB01000850.1:0-808 GCF_000278445.1 Rhodococcus sp. R1101 | reverse complement strand
GGGGACCGTGCTGTACGTGTGGACCGGTCTGTTGTACCTCGCGCAGGCCGTCGTGACGGCACGGAACGTGCCGGTCGGGAGGTGATCCGATGAGCCGCGCGTGGGAACGCATCCGGCGCAATCCGGTGCCCTCGCTGCTGAAGTCGCTTCTCGAGGATCATCTCGACCCCGGCTACGCCGCGTCCGCCGCCGACCGGGCGGCGGACCGCTCCCGCACCACGCCGCGGGCCTCCCGCGCGTGGCTCGGCGCCGGTGTCCTCCTCGCCGGCCTCGTCCTCGGCGTCGCGTACGCCCAGAACGCCGATGTAGAGGCCGGCACCGACAGCACCCACGCCGAGATTCTCGACTCCCTCCGGGCGGGGGACGATCGGATCGCCGCGCTGACCGCGCGGCGGGACGAACTCGGCGCCGCGATCGACGAACGACGTACCGCGCTGTTCGCCGACGGCGGTGACGGCGCGAGCATCCTCGACGAACTCCGGGACGCCGAGACCGCGGCTGCCGCGACACCTGTACGCGGACCCGGGATGACCGTCACCCTCACCGAACCCGCCGCGCGCCCGAACCTCTCGGACGCGGCGCGACTCGAGGACCGGCCCACCGCGCTCGTCCTCGACCGGGACCTGCAGTCGGTCGTCAATGCGCTCTGGGCCGCCGGTGCGGAGGCCGTCGATGTCGGCGGCGTGCGGGTGGGTCCCGGCGTGACCATCCGCCAGGCCGGGGGAGCGATGCTCGTCGACAACCGGCCCGTATTCTCCCCGTACACGGTCTCGGCGGTGGGGCCCCCGTCCCGGCTGCAGACGTCCTT
>NZ_AJVB01000849.1:0-811 GCF_000278445.1 Rhodococcus sp. R1101 | reverse complement strand
CCTCGAGGTGTGGAACGACACCGCGCATCCCACCGCCTCGGCGACGCTGGTGGATCTGTTCGACGAGCAGGTCTTGCGGGTGCCGGATGCGTCGGCGTTGGTGTTCGAGGGTGGGTCGCTGAGTTATGCGGAGTTCGATGCGCGTGTGAATCGTCTTGCGCGCAGGTTGATTTCGGAGGGTGTGGGTCCGGAGTCGACGGTGGCGCTGGCGATGCGTCGTTCGGTCGAGTTGCTGGTCGGTATGTATGCGGTGGTCAAGGCCGGTGGCGTGTATGTGCCGGTGGATCCGGATCAGCCGGACGAGCGCAATGCCTACATTCTCGACACGGCCGCTCCGGTGGTGGTGCTGTCCACCGAACGCGACGAGTTCACGGCACCGGGGGAGAAGTCTGTCCCCATCCTGCTGCTCGACAGCCTGGATCTGTCCGAGCTGTCCGCGGTGCCGGTGACCGACACCGAGCGGATTGCGCCGTTGCGTGCGTCGAACACGGCGTATGTGATCTTCACGTCGGGTTCGACGGGCCGGCCGAAGGGTGTGGCGGTGCCGCACGCGGCGATCGTCAACCAGTTGCTGTGGAAGCGTGAGTATTTCGGTCTCGGCGTCGATGATGCGGTGCTGTTGAAGACGGTGGCGACGTTCGACCTGTCGGTGTGGGAGTTCTGGTCGGCGCTGGTCTCCGGTGGTCGTGTGGTGATCGCGTCGGCCGACGGTCATCGGGATCCGGCGTATCTGAACCGGTTGCTGACGGAGCAGTCGGTGACGACGCTGCATGTGGTGCCGTCGATGCTCGAGGCGTTGATGGTCGACGCC
>NZ_AJVB01000848.1:0-810 GCF_000278445.1 Rhodococcus sp. R1101 | reverse complement strand
TCTCGGGTGCGCGAGATGAAGATCGGATTGTCGGTGAACAACGCTTCGAGATCGGCGAGCCGAGCGGGCAGCACGGCGAGCAGGTCGCGGATCATCGGCACGGCCTCGTCGGGCAGGTCCTGGGAGAGTCCGCCGGGCCGGATGTAGGAGTGGTTCATCCGCAGTCCGGTGATCGTCTCGAAGACGTCGAGGATCAGTTCGCGCTCGCGGAATCCGAACAGCATCGGTGTCGTCGCACCGAGTTCCATGCCGCCGGTGGCCAGCGCCACCAGATGCGAGGAGATGCGGTTGAGTTCCATCAGCATCACCCGCACGACCTGCGCGCGTTCGGGGACGAGATCCCCGATGCCGAGGAGTTTCTCGACACCGAGGCAATAGGCGGTCTCGTTGTGGAACGGTGCGAGGTAGTCCATACGCGTGACGAAGGTGACGCCCTGGGTCCAGTTGCGGTATTCGAGGTTCTTCTCGATTCCGGTGTGGAGGTACCCGATTCCGCACCGCGCCTCAATGACCGTCTCGCCGTCGATCTCGAGGATCAGGCGCAGGACGCCGTGGGTGGACGGGTGCTGGGGTCCCATGTTGACGACGATGTGGTCCTCACCGCTGTCGCGCACGGCGGCGGCGATGTCGTCCCAGTCGCGTCCGACGGCGTCGAAGACGGTCTCGCCGGCGGGTTCACTCATCACGTGTACGCCCTCCGTTCGTCGGGTGGCGGGATCCGGGCTCCCTTGTACTCCACGGGGATTCCGCCGAGAGGGTAGTCCTTGCGCTGAGGGTGCCCGCGCCAGTCGTCGGGCATCTCGATGCGCG
>NZ_AJVB01000847.1:0-811 GCF_000278445.1 Rhodococcus sp. R1101 | reverse complement strand
GGCAGGCCAGCTGGCACGGCAAGGCAGAGCAGTTCGGCGAATCCGTCGCGATCCTGCTCGGCGATCTCGCCCTGGTGTGGGCGGACGACATGCTGCACTCGGCCGGGCTCGCACCCGAGACAGTCGCGCGGGTGACGCCGGTCTGGGCCGCGATGCGCACCGAAGTGCTCGGCGGACAGTATCTCGACATCGCCAACGAGGTGGCGGCGGACGAATCGGTGGAGGCCGCGACGCGGGTGAATCGGTTCAAGACGGCGGCGTACACGATCGAACGCCCCCTGCATATCGGGGCCGCCCTCGCCGGCGCCGACGACGACCTCATCGATGCCTATCGTCGCTTCGGCACCGACATCGGCCTGGCGTTCCAGTTGCGCGACGACCTGCTCGGGGTCTTCGGCGACCCGGAGGTCACCGGCAAGCCCTCGGGCGACGACCTGCGCTCCGGCAAACGCACGGTCCTGTACGCGCTGGCCCTCGAGACCGCCGACGGCTCCGATCCGGCAGCGGCCGAGTTGTTGCGCACCTCGATCGGCACCGACCTGTCCGACTCGCAGGTCGAGCAGCTCCGCTCCGTGCTCGTCGATCTCGGTGCCGTCGCCCGGATCGAGGACCGCATCACCGCTTTGACCGACAGCGCGTTCGAGGCTCTCGAATCGTCCGGTGCCACACAGGAGGGCAAGGCCCTCCTCCGCGACTCGGCGGTCGCGGCGACCCGCCGGGTGGCGTGAGACCGGTGCGGACGGTTTCCGGCGTCGAGAAGGTCGTGGTGGTCGGCGCGGGGCTCGCCGGCCTGTCGGCGGCTCTGCACCTG
>NZ_AJVB01000846.1:0-815 GCF_000278445.1 Rhodococcus sp. R1101 | reverse complement strand
GGCGGCCGTGCGGAAGAGCGCGTCGTCGACGTCGGCCCCGATCCTGCCGTGCTCCACGAGATAGGTCTTCAGGCGCGCGGCGAACTCCGCCGGTTCGAGCAGGCGGATGTGCTCGGCGTTGATCGCGTCGGCCTTCTTCTGGTCGAACCGGGCCGGGTTCGAGTTGACCTTGGAGATCTCGAAGGCCGCGACCATCTCGTCGAGGGAGAACACGTCGCGGTCGTCGGCGAGACCCCAGCCGAGGAGGGCGAGGTAGTTGAGCAGGCCCTCGGGGATGAACCCGCGATCGCGGTGCAGGAAGAGGTTGGACTCCGGGTCGCGCTTGGAGAGCTTCTTGTTGCCCTGCCCCATCACGAACGGCAGGTGGCCGAACTCGGGTGTGAAATCGGTGACGCCGATGCGCTGCAGCGCCGCATACAGCGCGAGCTGACGCGGGGTCGACGACAGCAGGTCCTCACCGCGCAGGACGTGCGTGATCTTCATCAACGCGTCGTCGACGGGATTGACGAGCGTGTAGAGCGGGATGCCGTTGCCACGGGTGAGCGCGAAGTCGGGCACCGAACCCGCCTTGAAGGTGGTCTCGCCACGGACGAGGTCGTTCCAGGTGAGGTCCTCGTCGGGCATGCGCAGTCGCACGACCGGCTTCCGGCCCTCGTCGAGGAAGGCCTGCCGCTGCTCCGGGGTGAGGTCGCGGTCGAAGTTGTCGTAGCCGAGCTTCGGGTCGCGACCGGCGGCCTTGTGCCGCTCCTCGACCTCTTCCGGCGTCGAGAACGACTCGTAGGCCTCGCCGGCGCCGACGAGCTTCTGCACGATCT
>NZ_AJVB01000845.1:0-817 GCF_000278445.1 Rhodococcus sp. R1101 | reverse complement strand
ACCGATGTACGGGTGTGGTCCTGCCGGGCGGGGAGAATCACGGTACCGGTGCCGCCGGGCGCGCCGGAGGCATACGGCATCGGCAGCGTCGACCTGCCGCCCGGGTCGGCACTGGCGGTCGCCGCGGTCACCACCGTCCCCGCAGCGGCCGCGTCCGAGCCGCTGTACGTTCCCGCCGAGAACGCCGGCTGCGTGCCCGGGGGCACTCGTGACGGCGGATAGGCGCCCATCCGATTCCTGGCTCGTCACGGCGACCGTCGCGCTGGTCGCACTCGGCATGCTCAACATGATCTCGACCGGCATGTCGTCGCTCGCCGTGCGTCACGCCGCGATCGCCGCAGTGGGACTCGGCGCGATGTGGGCGACCTCCCGCATGCGGATCGCCACCCTGAGTCGTGTCGGCTGGGCGTTGTTCACCGCCTCGGTGGTCCTGCTCGCGGCGGTGCCGTTGATCGGCATCGCGACCAAGGGCGCCCAGCGCTGGCTGAACCTGGGTGTCTTCACCCTGCAGCCCTCCGAGATCGCCAAGCTCGCCCTGGTTCTGGTGCCCGCCGCGATACTGGCCGGCGGATACACACTCGGCAGGTTCGTCGGGGTCCTGGTCGTGTCGGCGTTGCCGATCGCGCTGGTGGCGCTGCAGCCCGACCTGTCGACCGCCGTGGTGCTCGTGGCCACCGTGCTGCTCATGCTGATCCTGACGAGGGTGCCGCTGCGCTCGCTGTTCCCGTTGTTCGCACTCGGGCTCGCCTCGCTGCCCCTGGCCGTGCTGTTCCTGCGTCCGTACCAGCTCGAGCGGATTCACGTCTTCCTGTCGGGG
>NZ_AJVB01000844.1:0-824 GCF_000278445.1 Rhodococcus sp. R1101 | reverse complement strand
CGACGAGATCATCGAGGTCACGCGGCAGGGCATGGACTTCTACGCCGAGCACTTCGACTATCCGTATCCGTTCGGCAAGTACGACCAGGTGTTCGTGCCCGAGTACAACCTCGGCGCGATGGAGAACCCCGGGTGCGTCACCTTCACCGAGGCCTACGTCTTCCGCGGCGCGGCGACCGCCGCCCAGCACCAGGGACGCGCGAACACGATCCTCCACGAGATGGCACACATGTGGTTCGGCGACCTGGTGACCATGAAGTGGTGGGACGATCTGTGGCTCAAGGAGTCGTTCGCCGACTTCATGGGCGCCTTCACCAGTGCCGAGGCCACCGAGTTCACCGACGCCTGGGTGGCCTTCGCGAACCGCCGCAAGGCTTGGGCGTACCTGCAGGACCAGCTGCCCACGACCCATCCGATCGTCGCCGACATCGTCGATCTCGAGGCCGCGAAGCTGAACTTCGACGGCATCACCTACGCCAAGGGGGCGAGCGTCCTCAAACAGCTCGTCGCCTACGTCGGCCGCGACGCCTTCTTCGAAGGTGCCCGCCGGTACTTCCGCGTGCACGCCTTCGGAAATACCACCCTCGACGATCTGCTCGTCGAGCTGTCGAGCACCTCCGGCCGCGACCTGTCGTCGTGGGCACAGGCATGGCTGCAGACCACCGGGGTGTCCACCCTGCACCTCGAGGAGACCGGCAACGGGTACGAGATCGTGCAGAGCGATCCGCGCCCGCACCGCCTGGCCGTCGGCTGTTACGACCCCGACGACTCCGGCGACCTCGTACGGACGCACCGCGTCGAGGTGGACCTCGCGGACGAGCGCA
>NZ_AJVB01000843.1:0-827 GCF_000278445.1 Rhodococcus sp. R1101 | reverse complement strand
GCCGCGGCCGAGCAGCCGCGGCGCCGCATCGGCGGTGGCCGGCTGCTGCAACGCGGTGACCGCCACGGCGACCGCCTCGTCGAGCGGCAGACCGGCCTTGTAGGACGAGCGCAGCGCGGTGACGATCGGCTCGGTGTTACCACCCATCACCACGAACTGCGGTTCGTCGACGATCGACCCGTCGTAGGTGATGCGGTACAGCTGCGGGCCGTCCTCGGTGTCGGCGCGACCGACCTCGGCGACGCAGATCTCCACCTCGTAGGGCTTCGGCTGCTCGGTGAAGATCGTGCCCAGGGTCTGCGCGTAGGCATTCGCCAACGCCCGCCCGGTCACGTCCCGCCGATCGTAGGAATAGCCGCGCATGTCGGCGTGCATGATCCCGGCACGGCGCAGATTCTCGAACTCGTTGTACTTGCCGACGGCGGCGAAACCGACCCGGTCGTACAGTTCGCTGATCTTGTGCAGCGCCTTCGACGGGTTCTCCGCCACCAGCAGCACCCCGTCGGCGTAGGTCAACGCGATCACCGAGCGGCCCCGGGCGATGCCCTTGCGGGCCAGCTCCGAACGATCGCGCATGATCTGCTCGGCGGACGCATAGTACGGAAGTGTCACCGGGCATCTCCTGCGGTGCGGTCGGCCACGATGCTGCGGGCCAGCTCGGACAGGGTTTCCTCCGCGACCGCCACGGCCCCCGCCGCGGTGATCACCACCGCCGTCGGGTAGATCCCGCGGGTGGTGTCCGGGCCGCCGGTGGCGGTGTCGTCGTCGGCCGCGTCGTACAGCGCCTCGACGGCGGTGCGCAGCGCGCTCTGCTCGTCGGCGTCGGC
>NZ_AJVB01000842.1:0-835 GCF_000278445.1 Rhodococcus sp. R1101 | reverse complement strand
CGAGATCGGCCATCAGCTCCGGCGGTAGGGCGTTGGTCGACCACTGCTCGCGGGCGATCGCCTCGGCCCGATCACGGGTGCTCGCCCAACTCAGATGCACCTGCAGCACGGTCCGTCCGGTTCCACCGCCGTCGCGGTAGGCGTCGAGGATGCGGCGCAGGTCGTCGAGCGGGGCGTTCACGGTGACGAGGCCGTCGACCCGGCCGGCGAATCGGCGGGCCGTCTCGGGAGTCAGTGCGGGGAGCAGGATTTCGGGAGGGACCGGTGGTCGGTCCCAGACGCGTCCGCGGTCGACCTTCACAGCGCCGTCGTGGTCGACGATCTCGCCCGCGTGCAGACGCCGGACGATGTCGAGGTTCTCGCCCAGGATCTGCTGACGTTCTTCCTTGGACGGCCAGGGAGTCCCGGACATGCGTTCGTTGCAATGCTCACCGCTGCCGAGCGCGAACCAGAAACGGTGCGGGAACATCGATGCCAGAGTCGCGGTGGCCTGAGCGGTGACGACGGGATGGTAGCGGAAGCCCGTCGCGGTGACGACGCCGAAACGCAGTTCGGTGGTGGCCAGGGCCGCACCGAGCCACGACCACGCGAAACCCGAGTGTCCCTGCCGGCGCGACCAGGGTTCGATGTGGTCCGAGCACATGGCCGCCCGGAAACCGGCTGCTTCCGCGAGCCGGACGTCCTCGAGCAGGCGGGATGGAGACACCTGTTCGTGTGAGGCGTGGAAACCTATCAGTGTCATCACTGTCCGCTCCTCCGGTCGATCGGGGATCAGTACTTCTCGATGAGTGTCAGTGCAGCGGTCATGAGTACGGGGTGACTCGTTCCCCGGGGG
>NZ_AJVB01000841.1:0-845 GCF_000278445.1 Rhodococcus sp. R1101 | reverse complement strand
GCGCCGAGCAGCGCGGCATTGCCGGCGGGACTCCTCAGGAAGGCGTACTTCGAAGGCCCACGTACCGGTGCGGCCGTCCCCTCCGGCGCGGGCGAGGTCTGCGACTCGGCGTCGGGCGAGGCAGGGGACGACATCGGTACGGTTCCTCCCCCGTGGACGTGGATGCGCGGCGCGCAGATGCTGGCGAACGAGGACAGTTTAGTGGAGACGCGAGGCGCACTGCGCCCGGTATCGCCGCTCCCGCGGAAGTGCCCCCGTGTCACCGCGCGCGCGGAACACCGAGCCGTTCGGCGGCGAGTCTTCCGGACAACAGCACCGTGGGCACACCCACACCGGGCACCGTCGCCGAACCCGCGAGCACCACGCCGGGAACGGCCGGGTCGAGATTGCGTCGCCGGAACGGTCCGGTCTGGCGGAAGACGTGCGCGCTCGAGAACGGGCTGCCCGCCTGCATACCACGAGCGTGCCAGGTCGCGGGTGTGTCGATGTGGTCGACGCGGAACCCGTCCGTGATCCCGCCGTATCCGCGGCGGTCGAGGACGTCGAGCAGCTCGTCGCGATAGGGCACCGCGAGTTCCGCCCAGGCGAGCGGTGCGCTGTCGAGGTTCGGGCACGGCGCCAGCACCGACAACGGCTCGTGTTCGATGCCCTCGCGGGTGAACCGCAGGCCGGGATCGGACAGTGCGGGCCGGGTGATCAGCAGTGACGGATCGGACATCAGGCGGCCGCGTCCGCGGCTGCGGGTGATCTCGGCGAAGGTACGGTTCCATGCGGCGCCGAAGTCGATCACGTGGTGGTGTTGCGCCGCCCAGCCGCCGCTCACCCCGGTGGGGACAGATCCGTGC
>NZ_AJVB01000840.1:0-845 GCF_000278445.1 Rhodococcus sp. R1101 | reverse complement strand
CCAACAGGTGCGCGCGCTCGCGCGTCTCGGTTCCGCTCTGGTCGAGCAGATCGACGAGGGGATCGCCGGCGGTATCGGCAAGGCCTGAACCGTCCCACCGTCACGTGGTGGGGCGGCTCCTCGGTACGTCCGGAACGACATGTTCGGGTCGTGGCTGCGCTCGTCCCGGACGGCACCGCTCGCGTCGGTGACCTCGTAACCGAGGGTGTTCAGCCGAGCGGAGTTCCGCCCACACCCCAGTTCTCGCGGGGCACCTCGGTGATCGTCACCCACACCGACGACGGATTCTTGCCCGAGGCCTCGGCGTACGCGCGGGTCACCGCGGAGATCACCTCGGCCTTCTGCTCGTCGGACAGGCCCGGCGTCTGACTGATCTGGATGAGAGGCATGCGCGCATTGTCGCAGCCCGCCGCACGACCCGCCGATCGGTCCCGGCTATTCGGCGATCTGCGGCGTTTCGAGCAGGACGTCGGTGTCGAAGCAGGTGTGCGTGCCGGTGTGGCAGGCGGCACCGACCTGGTCGACGACCAGCAACACCGTGTCGCCGTCGCAGTCGAGGCGCACCTCGTGCACGTACTGGGTGTGCCCGGACGTCTCGCCCTTGACCCAGTACTGCTGCCGCGACCGCGAGTAGTAGGTGGCCTTGCGGGTCGCCAGGGTGCGGGCGAGCGCCTCGTCGTCCATCCACGCCATCATCAGCACGGCGCCGGTGGCCCGCTCCTGCACGACGGCGGCGAACAGACCGTCGTCGTTGCGCTTCAGCCGGGCGGCGATCGCCGGATTCAGGATGTCGCTGCTCATCGAACCGTGATCCCTTCCGCACGCATCGCGTCCTTGACCTCGCC
>NZ_AJVB01000839.1:0-857 GCF_000278445.1 Rhodococcus sp. R1101 | reverse complement strand
GGCGTTGGGGGTGTGCGGCGGCGACGGCACCGTCGCGGCGGTGCTCGACGCGGCCGTCGACGCCCGGCTGCCGGTGGCGGTCTTCCCCGGCGGCACCCTCAACCACTTCGCGCACGATCTCGGAGTGACCGACCTGGACGAGACGGTACGGGCGATCACCGGTGGGCAGGCCGTCGCGGTGGGACTCGGACAGGTGACGGTGACCGGACCGGCCGGTCGCACGGTGCGACGGTTCGTCAACACCGCCAGCCTCGGCGGCTATCCGGACGCGGTGCGGTTACGGCAGCACTGGGAGCCGCGGATCGGCAAGTGGCCGGCGGCGGGCCTGGCGATGCTGGCGGTGCTGCGCACGGCGAGCCCGATGCCGGTGCGGATCGACGGCACCGGGCGGGCGGTGTGGTTGCTGTTCGTCGGCAACGGCCGCTACACCCCGGGAGATCAGGTGCCGATGTCCCGGTCGCATCTGGATCCGGGCACCCTGGATGTGCGGTACCTGCCGGCCGAACGCCGGTTCTCGCGGCTCCGGCTGCTCGCCGCCGCCGCGACCGGCACCCTCGGCGCCTCCCCGATGTATCGGCATCGGCACAGCCCGGCCCTGGCGGTGCAGGTGATCGGGGATCCGGTGGCGTTGGCCACCGACGGGGAGGTCCCCGCCGACGGCACCGGATTCGACTTCCAGGTGGTGCCGTCGGCGTTGACGATCTATCGGCTCGCGGTGGATCAGCCCGCGTCGGTGCCGGCTCCGGGAGCCGGCTCGGACCCCGGCGTCTCCGACGCCGCCGGCTGAGCCGAACCGGTGGGCAGCAGCGCATCGAGCGCCGCCCCCGCGATGCGGCGGAACGCGCGGCGCGGACGCT
>NZ_AJVB01000838.1:0-859 GCF_000278445.1 Rhodococcus sp. R1101 | reverse complement strand
CGACCGCACGAGAAACGCGCACCGAAGGCACCTACCGGCCGTTGGGACCGAGCCCGGTGATGAGCATTGTCGTGTATACGGCGGCCATCGTGCACGTGCTGCTGGTCCTGTTGCCGCAGAACGACATATTCAGCGCAGACCCGCCGTTGTCGTGGGGGATCATCCGCAACATCCCCTTCCTCGTCCTCGGTGTGGTCATCATTGGCGCGTTGTGGGTCCGTGCTCGGGGCGACGCCTTCTACCGCTTCGCTTGGCCGGCGGTGACTCTCTCGTTCGGGTTCTACCTCCCCGTTGTGCTGTGGGCACAGCAGAACGAGACCGTCGGCCTGTTGATGATCCCGAAGACGCTCGCCTACGTCTGGCTGGTGGTCATGGGCTATCGCGCGTTCGCCGGCAAGCACAACAGCGATCCTGACGACGCGCTGCGCGCTGCTGGTACCACCACCCCGACAGAGCGCGCATAGCAAACGCACCGTTTTGTCACCTCGTCCCTCACGACGCTCGATCGACGGGCAGGGCGGAGGAGGAAGGGCATCACGAAGCAGTCCCGGCGGAGGTCGACGCCGCATTCGGTTGTTCGAACAGCCCCTCAACTCAGCGGGCTGAGAGGACGGCCAGGGCCCCGCTGAGTGCCCGCGTCCGTCTACGGGGACGCGGGCACTTGGTGGCGGTACCTCAGACGTGGGACGGTTCCATCGCCGGCTTCGCATTCGCCTCGGTCACGCTCGGCCACAGCGCCTTGTCTCCGAGTAGCCGCATGATCGCGGGAACGAGAAGCGGCCGGACAACGAAGGTGTCGAGCAGGATCCCGATGGCCATCGCGAGACCGAACTGGAACAGTTCCCGGATCGGTTGGGTG
>NZ_AJVB01000837.1:0-861 GCF_000278445.1 Rhodococcus sp. R1101 | reverse complement strand
ATGCCGACGGCGCCCGCGAACGACTTCTCCAGCGCGGTCTCGGTCTGCTCGTCGACCGACGCGGCCTGCGGACTCGCCGCGATCGTCGCCGCGAGCGAGGCCGAGTATCCGGCCGTGAGCAGCGCGCCGAGGATCGACTGGACGATCGCTCCACCGAGGTCGCGTTGCAGATCGGCCGTGCCGGAGGCCATCCCGGCGCGGGAGACCGGCACCGATCCCGTGAGCGAATGCGAGGCCGGGGTACCGGCGAGACCGACACCGGCTCCCAGGCACATGAATCCCAGGGCGATCACCCAGTAGTGCGCGTCCTCGTCCCACAGAATCAGCGCGACGACGAGTCCGGCCACGATCGCGACGTAACCCGACAGCAGGGTGAAACGGGAACCGCGAGACCCGACGAGTTTCGCCGACTGCGGTGCCACCAGCACCATCACGAGTGCGGCGGGCAGCGCTGCCGATCCCGCCGCGAGCGTCGAGTACCCGAGCACGTTCTGCAGGTACTGCTGACTGATGTACATCGTGCCCATCAGGGTGCCGAACACGATGATGCCTGCAACGGCCGCGACCCAGAACACGCGGCGCCGGGCGATGTGCAGATCGAACAGTGGATTGGCCGCCCGTAGCTGACGCATCACGAAGACGATCGCCGCGGCGAGGGCGATCACCAGCGCGGAGACCGCGATGGTCTCCATCCCACCGACAGGCACGAAGTTGATGCCGAGTACGAGCGAGCCGACGAGCACCACCGAGACGATCCCGCCGAGATGATCGACCGGCTCGGTCGACTCGTTGACGTGACTCGGCACGAACACCCAGGTCAGGGCCAGCGCGACGAGCGCGAGCGGGATCGTCACGAGGAAG
>NZ_AJVB01000836.1:0-864 GCF_000278445.1 Rhodococcus sp. R1101 | reverse complement strand
ATGTCTCATTTGGTCAGTTTCTTGAAGCAGGTCAACGCCGCGGCGAGTTGGAGGAAAGCAGCGAAGTGTTCGCCGTGGCGCTCGTAGCGGATGGTCAGCCGGCGATAGCCGCTCAGCCACGCCAGGGTGCGTTCGATCTTCCACCGGTAACGGCCGAGGCGTTCGCTGCTGTCAACGCCGCGGCGGGCGATCCGCGGAACGATGCCCCGGGCCCGCAGCCACCGGCGGTGGACGGGATAGTCGTAACCCTTGTCCGCCCGCACCCGGCCGGATTTGCGGCGGCGCGGACCACGAGGTGAGCGCACCGCGGGAATCGCAGTGACCATCGGCTGCAGCATGACGCTATCGTGGGTGTTTGCCGAGGTCACCGCCGTGACGAGCGGGATACCATCGGCGTCGGAGAGGATGTGGATCTTCGAGCCGTTCTTGCCGCGATCGACCGGGCTGGGACCGGTCAGAGAGCCCCCCTTTTCGCCCGCACGTGCGCGGCGTCGAGGATCGCGGCGGACCAGTCCAGGTCCCCACCGGCGCCGAGTCGATCGAGGACCCGGCGGTGCAGCTCGTCGAATACCCCGGCCTTGGCCCAGGTGGTGAACCGTCTATGCGCGGTCGGAACACTGACTCCGAATGACGGCGGTAGGTGCCGCCAGGCGCAGCCGCTGGTGAGCACGTAGACGATCGCGGTGAACACCGCCCGATCATCGATCGCCGCCCGGCCGCCGCCTTGGGGCCGCGCCCGGAAGCCGGGCAGCAGCGGTTCGACGATCTCCCACAACGAATCCGGTACCAGCCGGGAAGACAACGCATCGACCACGACGGTGCATTATGCCGCACAAACGATCTTGTCCATAAGAGACATGCTCT
>NZ_AJVB01000835.1:0-868 GCF_000278445.1 Rhodococcus sp. R1101 | reverse complement strand
GGATCCCGGATCAGCGACTTGCCCTGATCGCGCATCGCCTGCCGGTACTCGTCCCAGTCCGAATGCTCACCGGCGATGTTGCGGAAGTACTCGACGAACGGTTCGACGTCGTCCCGGGCGTCGATCACCTCCGCGGTTCCGTCGATCTGTACCCACGCGTCGTTCCAGTCGTCCGACAGCACGACGACGCCGACCTCGGGACGGATACGGGCGTTGCGGGTCTTGGCACGCTGCGGGTAGGTCGCGATCACGATGCGTCCGCTGTCGTCGACGCCACCGGTGACGGGGGAAGCCTGCGGAGTGCCGTCGTCGCGCTGCGTCATCAGGATCATCCGGTGCCGGGGCCGGACGAAATCCAGCAACTCCCGGATTCCGACCGGGGTGTTCGTGGCGATCTTGCGAGCCATGCACGTTCTCCTGTTCCGAAGAGTTACGACTCGAGGAGCGCCGCGAGTCGCGCGAGGTCTTCTTCCACCATGCCTGTGTCGCGGTCGAACTCGTCGTCGGTCAGTTCGATCTGGCGGACGGTGAATACGATCTCGGCGCCGTCCGGATGGGGGAGCACCCGCATGGGGTTGTGCACAATCGTCCCCGACGGCAGCCTCACCTCGTGGTCGAGCACCCCGTAGTCGTTGGCGCCGACGAACCGCACGGTGACCTCGCCCATGGGGGACTCCGCGACGAGGGTGTCGCCGACGCGCCGCACCTCGTTGCGGGCCAGACCGGCGGCCCACTGCGGCAGGTTGTCGGGATCTGCGGCGAACTCGTAGACCCGGCGGGGTGCACACCGGACGACGCGAGCGACATGTCGGCTGCGGACGACGGGTTTGCTCATGCTCACAACACTAGAAGGTCCGGGGACGTGGCC
>NZ_AJVB01000834.1:0-881 GCF_000278445.1 Rhodococcus sp. R1101 | reverse complement strand
GATCGCGGTGCCCACGACGAAGCGGGTGAACCCGATCAGGGCGATCAGCAGAATGAGGAAGGGCAGCGACCGGAACAGGTTGACGATCACACCGAGAACGGTGTTGAGCGTCCTGCGGGGCCACAGTCCGGACGGTGAGGTCAACTGCAATACGATCCCGACCAGCACACCACCGACGATGGTGAGCAGGAACGACACGGCAACCATGTAGAGCGTCTCGAGGGTGGCTTCCCACACTTCCGGGAAGGCGTCGTACCACTGCAGCTTGTTCATCGCGCCTGCACCGTCATTCCGTGAGTCCCTCCAGTTCGCCTTCCGTCCCCCAGGCCAGGCTCAGGTACGGGCGTTCGGCCACGAATCCCTCGATGCGTGCCCGGTCGGTGCCCGCCGTGAACCGCAGGCGCATCCGGCCCACGGTGACGCTGCCGACCTGTTCGACCCGGCCACCGACCACTGCGACATCGGTGTCGAGGGCACGGATCATCTCCGCGAGCCACGGTCCGTGTGCGGCATCGCCGATTGCGGTGACCAGAGCCGTGTCCGCACCCGATCCCGCCGACGGGTCGGTGCCGACCGGGACGAGTGCGTGCCCGAGTGCCGATTCGGGATCGGCGACGAGATCGACGATCCGGCCGGTCTCGACGACCTGCCCTGCGGCGAGACGTGCGGCCGAGGTGCAGATCCGGCGCAGCACCCCGAGTTCGTGCGTGATCACCACGACCGTGACACCCAGTCGTCTGTTCACCTCGGCGACGAGATCGAGAACCTGATCGGTGGTGTCGGGATCCAGGGCGCTCGTGGCCTCGTCGCACAGCAGTACCTCCGGTTCGGCCGCGAGTGCGCGGGCGATACCCACACGCTGTTGCTGACCACCGGACAGC
>NZ_AJVB01000833.1:0-887 GCF_000278445.1 Rhodococcus sp. R1101 | reverse complement strand
TCGGCGAGCAGATCGCGGCGCTGCCGGTGACGTTGACGTCCGATCCGGCCGCGCCCGGACTCGGCTGTGCGCCGTTCGTGGTCGCGACCGCCTCCACCGACAGCGTCTCGGTGTTCGACACCGGCATGAGCGCCGGGCGGGTCGACTGGATCCGCGACGGGGCCCTGCACGCCCTGGCGTATCCGCGGGCCACCGCCGCCGAATTCGGGGCCGTCCCTACCGCGCCGGGGGAGAATCTGCTGCTCACCGGTGGTGGCACCGCCGATGTGGACGACATGATCGCCCGCACCGAACGCGGCCTGCTGCTGACCACCGTGTGGTACCTGCGGGAGGTCGATCCGGCGGTGCTGCTGCTGACCGGCCTGACCCGCGACGGGGTGTATCTCGTCGAGGACGGGCAGGTGCGGGCGGCGGTGAACAACTTCCGGTTCAACGAGTCTCCGGTGGATCTGCTCGGCCGCGCCACCGAGATCGGCGCCACCGAACGCACCCTGCCGCGGGAATGGAAGGACTGGTTCACCCGCACCGCGATGCCGCCGATGCGCATCCCCGATTTCCACATGTCGTCGGTCAGCGCCGCCCACTGACCGGACCCCGAGTGGTTCGGAGCAGGCCGGCGAGATGCCCGCCGATCACCTCCGGACGGACATGCGCTCTCGAAGGTGGACAGAACAAGGCTCGAACCCGCAGGTGAGGCCGAGGGACCCTACGGGATGAGGCGAACCGGGACGATTTGGACGCCTCGCGGGGCGGTTCACTCCAGGTCGCGGACCCACCGGGCGGGGCTGCCCACATACAACGCGTTCGGCGCGCAGTCCTCGGTCACCAGCGAATTCGCGCCGATCACCGCACCGGCGCCGATGCTCACGCCCGGCATGATCACCGCA
>NZ_AJVB01000832.1:0-888 GCF_000278445.1 Rhodococcus sp. R1101 | reverse complement strand
ATCGGTACCGATGGCGTCGCCGGCGGCGAAGACGTACCAGTTGCCGGAGGGTCGTTGTTGCGCTCGATCGAGGATCGCGGTGATCAAGCGGGGGTCGGCATCCTGGTAGGTGGGTTGTTGCCGCGCCCAGGAGTTCGGGGGGATCGGTTGCAACGGCCACGTCCGAGGCCACCGTCGGTACATCGGTTCCGGAATGCTCATGGCTAGTGGCTTTCTCGAGCGGCCAGTCGTCGGAGCAGCGCCGATCGGCCTTGGGTGGGCACGGTGTACAGGTCGTGGCCGCTCACACCCCAGTGGGTGAGCAGGTGGTTGGCTGCCGACCATCCGGTGGTGGCGGCCCGTTCCATCAACGCCACCGGTAGGTCGATACGGATTCCGTCCCCGGCCAGCACCAATCCGCGGTGTGGGGTGTCCACGGTGGGCCGGGAGGCGAAGTCTCCGGGACCGAGTCGAGGGCAGTCGCGTCGGTACTGCAGGCGTTCGCCGAGAATACGGGCGTCCGCGGTTTCCGGATACAGGGCGTGCAGTCGCGCCGACATCTGCTGTCGCAGTGCGACCCGGTCCGGGGCGACGGTCGCGGTCTCGGGCAGGGCGTAGGCGTGCAGTTCGATCACCGATCCGCCGTGGCGATGGGCCCAGTGGCGGGCTCGGTCCTCGTAGCGGTCGACGACACTGATGTTGTCGAGCGGATGCAGGCTGCCGGTCCCCAGAAATGCCGGTCGGTCTTCGTCGACGGGCCGGTCGAGCCAGAGTCGCTGTACCAGGAATGCGGGCGCGGTGCCCAGGTGTTCGATTCGAGTCCGCCAGGCCGCGTCGCCGACGGTGGGTGAGGCTGCCACGATACGGCCGAGCGCGCCGACATCGGTGGCCAGGACTACAGCGTCGGCA
>NZ_AJVB01000831.1:0-891 GCF_000278445.1 Rhodococcus sp. R1101 | reverse complement strand
AGGCCGATCACGTCGATCGCCGGGCGCACCGGCAAGTCGCCGGCCCAGGTGGTGCTGCGCTGGCATCTGCAGCTCGGCAACGTCGTCATCCCGAAGTCGGTCACGCCGTCCCGGATCCGGGAGAACTTCGAGGTCTTCGACTTCGAGCTGACCGACGAGGACATGTCCACCATCACCAATACCGATCGCGATCTGCGCACCGGACCCCATCCGGACCAGTTCAACTGACAGACCTCACCACTCCGGTTTCTCCGCCCGGGATCGGATCCGGACGCAGATCCTGGCTCATGGTGGATGCCTCTTTTCACCCCCATCCGTTCCCAGTACACCACCGGTATCCGACGGCATACACCCCTGACCAGGGTGAAACCTGTCGTCTCACGGGTGAATGACGCAGCCGAATCCGATATGGCACGTCGCGGTCTCCTCGGTGTCACCCTGGCGGGCCGCGGGTCGGTACCGCAGACAGTAGTTCGGGGCGCACAGGTGCGAGCCGCCCTTGATGACGCGGCGCGGATACGCTTCGCGCGGATCGTGTTCGGCCTCGTCGACGCGGGGATTCGTCGGGATGCAACACGATGAGGCCGGCGCGACGTTCCTGCCGCTCGAAGCATGGTTCGCGGTGAAGTAGTCGGCGGTCCACTCCCACGCGTTGCCCGCCATGTCGTGGAGGGCCGTATCCGTTCGGCCGGAAGTGTCCGACAGGTGAGGTTCCGGCGAATCCGTCCGTTTCGAGGTTCTGCCACGGGAATTCGCCCTGCCAGACGTTCCCGCCGGGCCGGCCCTTCGGTTCGCGCTCGTCGCGCCATGTGAAGGCCTTGCGGTCGAGTCCGCCGCGGGCGGCGAACTCCCATTCGGCCTCGGTCGGCAGTTCCTTGCCGGCCCACTCTG
>NZ_AJVB01000830.1:0-894 GCF_000278445.1 Rhodococcus sp. R1101 | reverse complement strand
CGGGAGCACCCGGGTGTAGCCTCGCCGAGGGTGACACCCGAGCGCTGGCTCGCCGGCTCGTCGCCGGAAACACAATCGATTCCCGAATTCATGTCGTCGGCTGCGAACGCGCCTGCGGCGCGCCGCACTCGCCTCATCGCCTTGCCTTCGCCAGGAGCACACCGTGACTCTTCCACCGCCGCACCCTGCCCACGCGTCCGCGCCGCCTCGCCGGTACGACTACATCACCGACGGTGCCGAGATCTACGTCCGGTCGTTCGCGACGATCCGCGCCGAATCGGATCTGACCGCGATCCCCGCGACGGCGGAGAAGGTCGCGGTCCGGATGATCCACGCGAGCGGACAGACCGATCTGGCACGGGATCTCGTGATCCATCCCGATCTTGTTCCGGCCGCACGCGCTGCGCTGAACGCGGGCGCTCCGATCCTCACCGACGCGAACATGGTGGCGTCGGGAGTCACCCGCACACGACTGCCCGCCGGCAACGACGTGGTGTGTCTGCTCGCCGATCCGCGTGTCCCCGAACTCGCCGAGCGCTGGGGCACGACCCGCTCCGCTGCGGCGGTGTCCCTGTGGGCCGACCGCCTCGAGGGTGCAGTCGTCGCGATCGGTAATGCCCCGACGGCCTTGTTCCATCTCCTCGAGATGCTCGACGCCGGCGCCCCCCGGCCGGCCGCGATCGTCGGGGTGCCCGTCGGGTTCATCGGCGCCGCCGAATCCAAGGAAGCGCTGCTCGACCATCGGCTGCAGATACCCCATCTGGTGGTGCGGGGCCGCCGCGGCGGGTCGGCGATGGCGTCGTCCGCGATCAATGCACTCGCGCAGGAGAAGGAATGAACGACACGGTGTCCGGCAGGTTCTACGGAGTGGGCCTCGGCCCCGGCGATCCCGAA
>NZ_AJVB01000829.1:0-897 GCF_000278445.1 Rhodococcus sp. R1101 | reverse complement strand
AAGGACACCGCGCAGGCCGCCGATGCGCTGCGCGACGAGGCATACCAGATCACCGGTTCGGCCCCGACCTACGAGATCCTGCGCACCGCACGGGAGAAGGCGACCGTCGCGGGCGCCCGCAAGATCACCGAGCGCCCCATCGTCGGTGCTCCCGTCGAGTCGCTCCTCACACTCGTCGAAGAGGTCGACGCCGATCTCATCGTCATCGGCAACCGCGGTCTCAACACGCTGACCGGCCGCCTGCTCGGTTCCGTCCCCTCGGACGTCGCCCGCAAGGCCCTGTGCGACGTGCTGGTGGTGCACACCGTCCGCTGACGGATCAGCAGTACTCCTCGCGGGTGACCTCGAGGTAGCGCACGGCAGCGGCGTCCGCCGACATCCGCGAGTGTGTGGCCCCCGCGGCGTAGGCGGCGATCGGCCGAAGCGTGGCGAGGACGTCATGCTCCGGCACTCCCGCGCTCAGCTGGTCGCACACCCCTCGCACCACCGCCAGGACGGTGTCGTCCCCGACGTCGGCGACCAGACCGGACGCCTCCAGCATCTCCTTCACCCGCAGGAACCGCGCGTCGGGCGGCATCGTGGAGGGTGAGGGCGCGGTCGACGTCGTGGAGGGGGCGGCCTGCGCCTCGTCCGGGGCCGGCGCCACCGACCCGCAGGCGGCGGAGACGAGGAACCCGCTCAGCGCCGCGACCGCCGCGCACCCCGCTCGACGTACCCGATGGTGCGCTGCCCGATGGGTCACTTGTTCGTTCCCTCCGCGGATGATCCGTCCCGTGTCCCTGCCCGGAAGGACGGTACCGTCCTTCCGGCCGGTCGTGGGCTGCCCTCAGCAGTGGGTGGGGGCCACGAGACCCGTGAGCACGTCCGGCAGCGGCTCCGAGTGCACCACCCCGAGAC
>NZ_AJVB01000828.1:0-898 GCF_000278445.1 Rhodococcus sp. R1101 | reverse complement strand
TCGTCACGCAGAACATCCTCGGACTGAGCCCCGGCCAGTTCTCGTTGGTGTTCGCCGTCAACTCGCTCGGCCTGGTGCTGGCCAACGCCGTCAACACCCGCCTCATCGGACGATTCGAGGTGCGGACACTGCTGCTCTTCGGTGTGACCACCATGTTCGCCGCAGGCGCCTTGCTGCTGCTGACAATGGTCGTCGTCGGCTATGTGGGAGCGCTGATCCTGCCGTTGCTGTTCGTCGCGATCAGCATGATGGGCCTGACACTGGGCAACGCCACCGCGCTGGCCCAGTCGCAGGTCCCGAAGGCGGCAGGTACGGGTTCCGCCGTCATCGGTGCCTCCCAGTTCGGTCTCGCCGCCGTCGTCTCCCCGCTCGTCGGGCTCGGCGGTGAAGGCACCGGCATCCCGATGGCCGTCGCCATCGTGATCTGCTCGGGACTCGCGCTCGCCTCCGCCGCGGTGCTGGCGCGTGACTCCGCCACGGTGCCGACGCGTGACTCCGCCGCGGTGCCGACGCGTGACTCCGCCACGGTGCCGACGCGTGACTCCGCCACGGTGCCGACGCGCGACTCCGCGAGCTGACCAGGGCCCCCGCCCGTCAGTTGGTCTCCACAGCAGCCAATTCGCTCTTCCACACACGGAAGCCTTCCTCCGTGCGTCCGCGACGCCAGTACCCCGAGATCGACGCGCGCGCCGGCGGCACGGCCCGTTCCTTCCGCAGATACGGCCGGATGTGCTTCATGACCGCCTCGGCTTCGCCGTGCACGAAGACCTGCACGTCGCCGCCCGGCCACGGCATGGCCTTCACCGCGGCGACGAGCGGCGAGTTGCCGTCGATCAGGTCGGCACCGGCGTCACCGGCCGCGACACCGCGATGGAGCCACGTGATGTCCACCCCCGCC
>NZ_AJVB01000827.1:0-903 GCF_000278445.1 Rhodococcus sp. R1101 | reverse complement strand
GGAGCGGACGGTCACCTACAGCGAACTGGCCGCGCAGGTCCGGCACGAAACGTCCCGGCTCGGCGAGACCCGCCGCCTGGTGCTGCTCGCAGGTGCCAACGAGATCGACGTGATCATCGTCTACCTCGCGGCTCTGCTCGCCGGACATCCGGTGTTGCTGGCGCCGGGCGACAACCCCGTCGCTCTCGAAGGTCTGATCGACGCGTACCGACCCGACGTGGTGGTGCGCAGCATCGACGGGACTGTGGCTGTCGAGGAACGGGGCGACGGTTCCTCACATGTGCTGCACCCCGATCTGGCGCTGCTGTTGAGCACCTCCGGCTCGACCGGTTCCCCGAAACTCGTCCGCCTGTCGCATCGCAACGTGCAGTCCAATGCCGAGTCGATCGCGGATTATCTCGGCATCCGCGGAACCGACCGTGCGGTGACGACATTGCCGATGCATTACTGCTACGGCTTGTCGGTGATCCACAGCCATCTGCTGCGCGGTGCTGCAGTGGTGCTCACGACCCGCTCGGTCACCGACCCGGCGTTCTGGGAGCTGTTCCGGGCACACGGGGGCACCAGCTTCGCCGGCGTGCCCTATACCTTCGATCTGCTCGACCGGTTCGGATTCGGCGAACTGGATCTGCCCGACCTGCGCTACATCACGCAGGCCGGCGGGCGACTGTCACCGGATCGTGTCCGCGCCTATGCGCAACTGGGTCGTGAGCGGGGCTGGGACTTCTTCGTCATGTACGGACAGACGGAGGCAACCGCACGGATGGCGTACCTGCCTCCGGAACTCGCCACCGACCATCCGCAGTCGATCGGACGGGCTGTCCCCGGGGGCTCCTTCCGCCTCGAGGCGGTACCGGATGCTCCGGACGGCACCGGTGAACTGATCTATACGGGGCCGAACGT
>NZ_AJVB01000826.1:0-905 GCF_000278445.1 Rhodococcus sp. R1101 | reverse complement strand
AAGGTCGACCGTGCCGATCAGCGCGTTGATGGTCGTCTGCCCGGCACTCGCGGCCCCGCGCTGCCGGCGGCGGACGCGAGTCGGCCGGACGACGCATGCTGACGCCGCCGCGCGCACTGCGGCTGGTCGTTGCACCGGGCGGTGTGTCCCGCCCGGTCGACGATGTGGACCCTCTTCCATCCGGGGTTCGGCCGACCTCGAAACGTCACGGTGACGTATTGATTCCGGTCTTCCTCACGACGGTCGCCGCAAGCGCCGCAACTGCGCGGACAGATAATCCCGCGCACGACGATGACCCCCGACCCGGACGAGTTCGTCGCCGAGCTCCTCGAGCAACCGCGTCAGCAGCTTCTCGTCGGGTACCCAGCCGTCGCGCTGCCGGCATCGGTCGAGCCATTCGACCGGTGCGATGTGGCCGCGGTCGGCGTTGCAGCGTCGGCACGCGGCGACCTCGTTGGCGGTGATGCTCGGGCCGCCCTTCAGGCGTGGCACCAGATGATCGGTGGTCGGGGTGATCAACCGGCCGAACTCCCGTCCGCACCACAGGCACCGCCCGTCCTGACGGTCGAGGGCGAGCGAGAGTCGGGTGACGCGGTCCATCCTCCGATCGTGGCCCATCGGCGTCACCGGGGGGTCCGATCGGCGTCCGGAGAGCACTTCAGGGGCGTGCTTCGAGGACGAGGTTGAACGGGGTTTCGGTGGCGCGGCGGAAGGAGCCGAATCCGGCCTCGGCGGCGATCTCCGCGAGCCGCCGCTCCCCGGCCTGCGCGCCGAGGCCGAGTGCGACCGGCTGATCGAGCGACGACGGGGTGCACAGCACCGTCGATGCGGCGTAGTACATCCGGCCGACCGGGTTGAGGTTCTCGGGCAGGCTGTCGCGGGCGAACGGTTCGACGAGCATCACC
>NZ_AJVB01000825.1:0-909 GCF_000278445.1 Rhodococcus sp. R1101 | reverse complement strand
TCCGCGACGCCACCCCACCGCGCAGCCCGATCACCGTCACCGCCCCCACCGCCCCGGAACCGGCACCCGAACCGGCCCCGCGGTATGTGCTCGCCAGCCGCCGCCTGCCGCTGCACCCCGACCCGTCCGCCGTCTACGAGGCGGTCTTCGCCCCCGGCCCGCACGGTTTCTGGCTCGACGGCAGCGCCGCCCTCGACCCGCAGTCGCGGTTCACCGTCCTCGGCAACGGCGCCGGACCTCGCGCCGACTATCTGACCTACCGGGTCGGTGAGGGCCTCGTGCGCGAACACCGCCCCGACGGCACCGTCGAGGAACACCACCGCACCGTCTTCGACCACCTGGCCGCCCGGCTCGCGCAGCGCCGCGTCGCCCCCCGCGACGACCTGCCGTTCGGGTTCGCGCTCGGCTACGTCGGTTATCTCGGCTACGAACTCAAGGCCGACACCGGGGGTCAACTCGTGCACACCTCCCCCTACGCCGACGCCGCGCTGGTGTTCGCCGACCGGGCGGTGGTCGTCGACCACGACGGGCGCTGCTGCTATCTGCTGGCCCTGACCGACGACGCCGACGATCCCGCGACCGGCGCCTGGTTCGACGCGACCGCCGCGATCCTGGCGGCCCTGCCCGAACCCGCCGCCGAGCAGACCCCGGTGCCGCTGGTCGGCGCGGACGGCGGCCCGCAGCTGCGGCTGCGGCACTCCCCGCAGCGGTATCTCGATCTGATCGCCCAGTGCCAGAACGAGATCCGCAGCGGCGAGACCTACGAGGTGTGTCTGACGAACACCGTCACCGTCGACGGCGGCCTCGACCCGCTCGGCACCTACCGGGTGCTGCGGCGGATCAGCCCCACCCCCTACAGCGCGCTGCTCGACTTCCCCGAGGTGGCGGTGCTCAGCGCCTCCCCGGAAC
>NZ_AJVB01000824.1:0-911 GCF_000278445.1 Rhodococcus sp. R1101 | reverse complement strand
GCCGACAGTGTGTCCCGTCCCACAGCTGCCGTCGCGGTAGGTTGAGCGATATGTCTGCCGACCACGCTTCCCGTCGCCGAGCGCTGCGTGCGCTGCTCGCCGACCGCGATCTCGACGCGCTGCTGGTGACCGGTCTGACCGATATCCGATATCTCACGGGTTTCACGGGTTCCAACGCGGCGCTGATCGTCTCCACGGTGGACGATGCGGACGAGACCCGCACCGTCGTCTGCACCGACGGCCGCTACGTCACGCAGGTGGAGGAGCAGGTCCCCGATCTGCGCGCCGTGATCGCCCGGTCGTCGGCCGCCCGGCTCATCACCGAGTTCGGAACCGATGCTGCGCGTTGGGGATTCGAGAGCCACATGGTCACCGTCGACGAGAGGGCCCGGTGGGACGAGCTCGACGTCCCAGTCCGCTTCGTCCCCACTCCGGGACTCGTCGAGCAGCTGCGCGCCGTCAAGGACGAACACGAGATCGGCCTGCTGCGCGACGCGTGCGGCGCGGCCGACCGCGCATTGGCGGATCTCCTCGCGGCGGGCGGGCTGCGCCCGGGGCGTACCGAGAAGGAGGTGGCGCGTGACCTCGAATGGCGCATGTTCGGGCACGGCGCCGACGGGATCTCCTTCGAGACGATCGTCGCCGCAGGCGCGAACTCCGCCGTACCCCACCACCGGCCCACCTCCGCGGTCCTCGCGGAGGGCGACTTCGTCAAACTCGACTTCGGTGCCCGGATCGGGGGTTACCACTCCGACATGACGCGCACCTACGTGCTCGGCCGGGCCGCGGACTGGCAGCGCGACCTGTACGAGCTGGTCCTGCGGGCACAGCAGGCCGGACGTGAGGCGCTCGCACCCGGTGTCGAATGCTCCGCGGTGGACGCCGCCGCGCGCACGGTGATCGCCGAGGCC
>NZ_AJVB01000823.1:0-920 GCF_000278445.1 Rhodococcus sp. R1101 | reverse complement strand
TATTCGTCCACCGGCTGCTCGCGCTCGCCGGTGTGGCCCTGATCGTATGGGCGTTGCCTCGGCTGGCCCGCCGGTGCGGGGTGGCGTCGGTGAGCGCGTTGTGGCTCGGCGCAGCCAACCCGCTGTTGCTGTTCCACCTGGTCGCGGGCATCCACAACGAAGCCCTGATGCTCGGCCTCATGCTCGCCGGCGTCGAACTCTCGTTGCGGGCGGTCCACCCGGCCGACGAGTCCGTGTCGCGTCTGCGTCTGGCGGGATGGCTCGCTGCCGGCACGGCACTGATCGCCCTGTCGTCGATGATCAAGGTGCCCTCGCTGCTCGCGCTGGGATTCGTCGGCATGGCCCTGGCCCGTAAGTGGGGTGCCACCTTCCGCGCCGTGATCCTCGCCGCAGTGATCCTCGGTGTCGGGACCGGCGTCGTGATCGTGGCCGTGAGCTGGGGCAGCGGTCTGGGCTTCGGCTGGACGAAGACCCTCGGGACCGCCACCGAGGTCCGCAGCTGGATGTCGATCCCGACCCTCCTGGGCATGGGCACGGGTCTCGGGGGCGTGCTGCTCGGCCTGGGCGACCACACGACGGCCGTGCTGTCCATCACGCGCCCCATCGCCGCACTGGTGGCGGCCTTCATCACGGTGCGCATGCTGCTCGCGGTGCTGACAGGCCGGATCCATCCCGTGGGTGCGCTGGGCGTGTCGCTGGGCGCGATCGTGCTTCTCTTCCCGGTCGTACAACCCTGGTATCTGCTGTGGGCGGTGATCCCGCTCGCAGCCTGGGCGACGCGCCCGGTGTTCCGGATCCCCACCATCGCGTTCTCGTCTGTGGTCGGCATGATCCTCATGCCCAACGGCAGCGAGTACCAACCGTTCATCATCGTCCAGGCGTCGATAGCGACCATCGTCGTGGTCGGTCTGATCATCGTC
>NZ_AJVB01000822.1:0-921 GCF_000278445.1 Rhodococcus sp. R1101 | reverse complement strand
ATGCTTCGCCGAGAAGGCGTTCGGCCCCGGACTCCGGCGCCGCGGCATCACGCCGATCGCCGTCGATCCGGACCCTCGCGGTGTGGTGGCGAGCTACGTCGCGGCGCTCGACGATGCCGCCGAGAACGGGCCGCTCCTCGTCGGTGGTGTGTCCATCGGTGCGGCTGTTGCCTTGAGGTGGGCGTTCGACAATCCCGGCCGGGTCGTCGGCGTCCTCGCCGCCCTACCGGCGTGGACCGGCGATCCACTGGATTCCCCTGCCGCTGGGAGCGCGCGGTGGACGGCGTCCGAGCTACGCACTCACGGACTCGAGGCGGTCACCGCGACGATGACCGCCTCGAGTCCGTCCTGGCTCGCACGGGAGCTGACCCGCTCGTGGAGCGCCCAATGGCCCGACCTCCCGTCCGCGCTGGACGAAGCCGCGTGCTATCGAGCGCTCGACGTCGACGAACTCCGGGCCGTGGGTACGCCGGTCGGCATCGCCGCCGCAGTGGACGATGCGGTCCATCCGCTGGAGGTGGGGCGCCGATGGGCGCGGGAGATCCCTCGCGCGCAACTGGCGACGGTGACACTCGAGCAGATCGGGGACGATCCCTCCGTGCTCGGGAGGCTGTGCCTCACCGCGCTCGAAAGGATCGCCCCCGTCCCGAATCGATGATCGGGGTATCGACCTAGAAGCCGAGTTGCTGCATCGCCGAACCGGATTCGCCCCGGCGCGGCGGAGGGGTCTGCCGAGTGGGCGGGGTCTGCTGGGTAGGCGGGGTCTGCTGGGTGGGCTGCGTCGGCGAGGTCGTCCGCGGAGCGGGTTGTGCCGGAGCAGATCCCTGCCGGGGCGCGACCTGCTGCTGCGCCGCCTGCTGCTGTTGTTGTTGCGCTGCGACGAGCTGACGGGTGAGCGCCTCGGGGAGCACGATCGGCAGC
>NZ_AJVB01000821.1:0-926 GCF_000278445.1 Rhodococcus sp. R1101 | reverse complement strand
CACTCGCGTGGTTTCCACGGTGTCGAGGAGGGGCAGATCGCCGACCGGCAGGGCCGGGTCGTCGACCACGGCGTCGAGCACGCGGATGAACCGGGCGGCGAACTCCGCGACCGTCGATTCGTCGAACAGATCGGTCGCGTAGGTGAAGTAGCCGGTGATGCCAGTGGGCGTGCCGTCGTCGCTGTAGCGGTCGGTGACGATCAGGTGCAGGTCGAACTGCGAGATCTCCATGTCGGTGTCGAGACCGGAGATGGTGAGACCGGGGAGTTCGAGTGCGGCCTGCGCGAGGTTCTGGAACGACAGACCCACCTGGAACAGCGGGTGCCGCGCCGTGGACCGTGCGGGGTTGAGCACCTCGACGAGCCGCTCGAACGGCACGTCGGCGTTCGCGAACGCGCCGAGGTCGGCCTCACGGGTACGTCCCAGCAGTTCGGTGAACGACGCGTCCGAATCGACGTGGGTCCGGAACACCAGCGTGTTGACGAACATGCCGATCAGGTCGTCGAGCTCGCGCTCGCCACGACCGGCCATCGGCGTGCCGATCGCGATGTCGTCGCTCGAGGACATGCGTGCGAGGAACACCGCGAGTGCGGTGTGCAGCACCATGAACATCGTGGTGTTCGTGCGCCGGCCGAGGTCGGCGAGGCGCCGGTGGAGTTCGGCCTCGACCGTGAAGTCGACGCGGCCGCCCCGGAACGACTGGACCGCGGGACGCGGCCGGTCGCTCGGGAGATCGAGTTGGTCGGGCAGGCCGGCGAGAGCCTGCTTCCAGTACTCGACCTGCTTGGCGGCCAGCGATTCGGGATCGTCCTCGCTGCCGAGCACCTCGCGCTGCCAGATCGCGAAATCGGCGTACTGCACGGGCAGCGGCTCCCACGCCGGGGCGTCGCCCTGCGACCGCGCGACGTAGGCCGTCATGAGGTCGC
>NZ_AJVB01000820.1:0-936 GCF_000278445.1 Rhodococcus sp. R1101 | reverse complement strand
ACCGGCGCATCCGGTTCGGTGACCGTGTCCAGCACCCGGAAGTCGGCGTGCACGGTATCCGGGGTGATCGTGGTGCGCACATAGCCGCGGCGATCGTTGTAGAACCTCAGATGCGGGTTCGCCTGCATATGGCCGATCTGTGTCGCGCCGGTACCGTTGCCGTTCGACGTGATCGACGTGCACACCAGTTCCGAACCCACCACCGGGGCGTCGGGGTCGGCGAAGTCGACCTTGAGGTCGTTGGCCCAGTGCCGGTGCACGTCGCCGGTGAGGACCACGGCGTTGCGTACCGGCGAGTCCACCCAGCCCTGCGTGATCCGGCGCCGCGATGCGGCGTATCCGTCCCAGCCGTCCATGCTCACCTCGTCGGTGTCGGGGCTCGGATCCCTGTCCTGTTCGGCGAAGAACACCTGCTGGCCGAGGAAATCCCACTGCGCGGTGGAAGTGCGGAAGCCGTCGAGCAGCCACTGTTCCTGTTCGGTTCCGGTGAGTGTTCGTGCCTCATCGTGACGTTCCACAGCGTTCTTCTTCCAGCCGTCGCCGGCGGCCTGGTCGTCGCGGTACTGCCGGGTGTCGAGCATGTGGAAGTTGGCGAGGTTCCCCCACCGGACCCGTCGGAAGATCTTCATGTCGTGCCCCGAGGGCGCCGACGAGGGTCGCAGCGGCATGTTCTCGTAGTAGGCCTGGAAGGCAGCTGCGCGGCGGGCGAGGAAGTTCTCGGTGGTGTCGTTACCCTCAGCGGCATCGGTATTCTCCGGAACGGGACCGGCCCAATTGTTGTCGACCTCGTGGTCGTCCCACACGACCAGCCAGGGCGCGACTGCGTGGGCCGCCTGCAGATCGGCGTCGGCTTTGTACTGCGCGTGACGTTGACGGTAGTTCGCCAGGGTGACGGTCTCGGGTCCGTCGAACGAACGCACGAGACCGGTGTCGCTC
>NZ_AJVB01000819.1:0-938 GCF_000278445.1 Rhodococcus sp. R1101 | reverse complement strand
ACGGGCATCGTCCGTCGACTGCCGACCGGCGAGTACATCGAGATCCACCAGCCGCTCGGCCCGGTGGACGAGCACGGCCACCCGGTCCCGCTCGAGTACCAGGGTGCCGCGATCCCGAAGCGTATGAACCGCCTCGGCAGTGCCGGCAAGCCCGGTGCCGGCAGCTGGTGGAGCCCCGACCCGGCCGACGAAGCGGCCGCGCTCGAGGCCGCCCACCACGAGGCCGAGCTCGAGCTCCGGAACACGCTCCGCGAGTACCAGGAGCGTGTGCACGGAAACGGCGACGGCGCAGCCCAGCTGCCCGACAAGTCGCACTGATCCGCACCAGCGGCTCGTAACCCGACGGGGCCCCGGACCTTCACGGTCCGGGGCCCCGTTCGTCGTTCCTGGACATTCGGAAATGGAGACGGTTCTCCCCTCCCCCTCGGCTATCGTCCGGGACGTACGTCTTGACCTTGACACTGTGACAAGCGCTCGAATGGTCGGCGAAGGAGGTGCCTTCCATGAGCACACATCACGGCCCGTTCGATCGCGTCCCGGTCGACGCCCTGGCCGCCGAGGACGCCACCGTACGACTACGCGCAGCACTCGAGCTGGGCACCGCGGCCGATCCTCGTACTGCGACGGCGCTGGTCGAGCGGTGCGCGGTGGAGCCGGACTTCTTCGTCCGCGACATGCTGACCTGGGCACTGTGCCGCCTGCCCGTCGAGGTGACCGTGCCGCGACTGCTCGCCGAACTCCGGTCGGACATCACGCAGGCGCGCAGCCAGGCCCTGCACACCTTGTCGAAGATCGGCGACCCGGCTACGTGGTCGGCAGTGGCGCGCATGGTCCAGGACGAGCACGACGAGGTGGCACGCAGCGCGTGGCGAGCAGCAGTCGCACTCGTCCCGCCAGGGGCGGAAAGCGGCCTCGCTGCCGCTCTCGGCGCCGAACTG
>NZ_AJVB01000818.1:0-941 GCF_000278445.1 Rhodococcus sp. R1101 | reverse complement strand
GACTAGGGCCTGTCCTGTGAATCACTGAAGCCACAAGACGATCGCAGCGATGATCAACTCGGATCGGAAATAGGCAGCTCGTTTGGCGTAACGAGTGGCCAGGTCACGGAAGTGTTTGAGCCGGTTGATGCAGCGCTCGACGACGTTGCGGCCTGCGTACTCGACCCGGTCGAACGCCGGTGGACGCCCACCACGGGAGCCTTTCGCCGCCCGGCCGGCCTTCTGATCCGCCCGTTCCGGACAGGTGAACCGGATCCCGCGCCCCCGCAGCAGGACACGGGTACTCGGATGCGAATACGCCTTGTCCGCCACCACCGCATCCGGACGGGATCGCGGCCGTCCACCCCCAAGGCGGGCGACCTCGATCCCGTCGAGCAGCGGAACCAGCTGCGGGTTGTCACCGGCCTGGCCGGCGGTAAGGATCACACTCATCGGCATACCGCGTCCGTCGACCGCGAGATGAATCTTGCTGCTCAGTCCTCCTCGGGAACGTCCGAGACATTCTCCGTCGACGGCGAGCGCTTCGACTGCCGGTGTGCAGCCCCCTTTTTCCGGGCACCGGCCGAATGCTGGTGTGCCCGGACCACGGTCGAGTCGACCGAGACGATCCACTCGACCGCCCCGACCGCGTCGTCTTTGACGACCGCAGCATCGAGGATCTTCTCCCAGGTGCCGTCCATGGTCCATTTACGCAACCGCTCGTGGGCCGTTTTCCATGGTCCGTAGCGTTCGGGCAGGTCCCGCCAGGGTGCGCCGGTGCGCAGCTTCCACAAGATCGCGTTGATCACCTGTCGGTGATCGCGCCACTGTCCGCCTCGTCCTGAAGCGGGCAGTAGCGGTTCGATCTGCGTCCAGGCCTTGTCGGTCAGCTCACCGCGTCCTACCACCCCGAATGCGTATCACGGGGGGTGTTCACCGATTCACAGGACACGCTCTAGGCC
>NZ_AJVB01000817.1:0-941 GCF_000278445.1 Rhodococcus sp. R1101 | reverse complement strand
GGGGCCGCCCACACCGTCGACCTCGATGGTCGGGCAGTCCTTCCACAGACGGTCGAGGGCGTAGAAGTTGCGCTCGTCCTCATGCTGGATGTGCACGACGACGTCGACGTAGTCGAGCAGCGTCCACCGTCCTTCGCGGGTGCCCTCGCGGCGGACCGGCTTGTGGCCGGCCAGGCGCAGCTTCTCCTCGACGTTGTCGACGATGGCGTTGACCTGACGCTCGTTGGGCGCCGACGCGATGACGAAGCAGTCGGTGATCACCAGCTGCTCGGACACGTCGAGCACCACAACATCGGTGGCGAGTTTCTCGTCGGCGGCCAGGGCTGCGATTCGGGCCATCTCCGTGGCTTCTGCCGTTGCGCTCACTGCGTGCTCTTTCTCTCGATGGTGCCGGGGGTGTTTCCGTCGAACGCCGGGACGGGATCTCCGTCACGGTGCGTATTCGGGCGGTAGAGCCGGCGTTTGCTGATGTACTGCACCACTCCGTCGGGCACCAGATACCAGACCGGGCGGTTCTCCCGGGCTCTCCTGCGGCAGTCCGTGGAGGAGATCGCCAGGGCCGGGATCTCCACGAGACTCACCGCCTCGGCGGGGAGGTCGTCCAGATGCGGTGCCAGGTGCTCGGCGTGCAGGTCGTATCCGGGCCGGGACACCCCGACGAAGCGTGCGAGGTCGAACAGGGTCTGCCAGTCCTGCCAGGACAGGATCGATCCCAGTGCGTCCGCACCGGTGATGAAGTACAGGTCCGCATCGGGATACTGCTTGCTGAGATCTCGCAGCGTGTCGACGGTGTAGGTGGGTTTGTGGCGATCGATGTCGACGCGACTGACGGAGAACCGCGGGTTGGATGCGGTCGCGATCACCGTCATCAGGTAGCGGTCCTCGGCGGCACTGACCTCGCGTCCGGTCTTCTGCCAGGGTTGCCCGGTGGGCACGAAGAT
>NZ_AJVB01000816.1:0-944 GCF_000278445.1 Rhodococcus sp. R1101 | reverse complement strand
CCGGGTCATCTCCGAGCGGATGGTCGACACCCTCGCGACCCTGCACGCGGTGGACCCGGCCACCGTGGGACTCGAGGACTTCGGTCGCCCGCGCGGCTTCCTCGAGCGGCAGGTGCGCCGTTGGACCACCCAACTCGAGAACTCGCACAGCCGGGACCTGGCCGGCGCCGAGGAGCTGCACCGGCTGCTCGTCGACAACCTGCCGGGCGACGGCGAGGTCGGCATCGTGCACGGCGACTACCGGCTCGACAACATCCTCGTCGGCGACGACGACGAGGTGGTCGCGGTGCTGGACTGGGAGATGGCCACCCTGGGTGATCCGCTCACCGACCTGGCATTGCTGCTGGTCTACCAGCGGCTGGCGCGGGAGAACCCGGAGTTCCCCGTCTCGACGGTCTCTCGCGCACCGGGTTTCCTCGGCGACGACGACCTGCTCGCCCGGTACGAGGCGGCCGGTGGACGGGACCTGTCGGACATGGCATTCCATCTCGCCCTCGCCTGCTACAAGCTCGCCGTGATCCTCGAGGGTATCTACTTCCGGTTCCGTCAGGGAAAGACCGTCGGCGACGGTTTCGAGGAACTCGGTCGTGGCGTCGAGCCGCTGCTGCGCGCCGGCATCGATGCGCTGAAGAGTCGGGCGAGTTGATCTCGGCACCGTTGTCGTAGTCGCTCGGTACGCTCCGCCCATGCCGCATCCGGTGATGTTCGACGAAACGGATCCGCTTCTCGCCCGTGTGCGCGCAATCGCGCTGGCCTTTCCCGGCGCCTCCGAGAAGATTTCGCACGGTCGTCCGTTCTTCTCCACCCGGACGGCCTTCGCGGTCTACGGAGGGGCCGAGAAGAGTACCCGCGCACCGTTTCCCCGCTCCGTCGTCGTCAAGCCCGACGAGGAGGAGCGTCGCGCGTTGACGACGACGGAGCGGGGAAACGGTGCGCGGGTACTC
>NZ_AJVB01000815.1:0-944 GCF_000278445.1 Rhodococcus sp. R1101 | reverse complement strand
ACGGCATCGCCGAGATTCCCGAGTACCGCATCCTGCCGGACCGGGTCGGTGCCATCTCCACCGATCTGTGGCAGGACCACCACGGTGGTGGTCCGCTCGGCTGGACCGACCAGTTGCTGCGGGCGCGCACGATCCCGTCGTACCTCGATCACGACTGGGACCGCGACTGGGGAGCGATCGAACAGTACACACCGATCGACTCGGCCACGGAGACCGCGGAACTCGACACCACCACGGTCACGCGCAGCGGGCTGTGGAGTCCGGGTCCGATCAACACCACCTACTGACGGAACCACGCCTCCGCACGACCGGCGAGCGCCTTCCCGAGCCGCAGGCGCGATGTCTCGGTGAGCGGTTCGGGGAGCGCGTCCGGCGCGAACCACGCCACCTCGAGGTTCTCGTCGTCGGCTACACGTGCGTCCCCGCCGGTCGCGCGGAGCAGAAAGCACACGTCGAGGTACTGCGCGACGTCGCCGTTGGGATAGGTGATGGGCGCCGTGACGTCGACGCTCGTCAACCGGACGATCTCGGCGGTGACACCTGTCTCCTCGAGTACCTCGCGGACCGCGGCGACCGCCGGTTCCTCGCCGGGTTCGAGGATGCCGGAGACCACCGCCCACATCCCGTTGTCGGCGCGGCGGGTGAGCAGGACGCGATCGTGCTCGTCCGTGACGATCGCACTCACCCCCGGCAGCCACAGGGGAGCGGTTCCTACGTGTGAGCGGAGCTGGACGACGAAATCGGGTATCGGCACGCCATCGTTTGTATACCGGCGGGCGGGCTGCCGCCGGGCGAGCCGACGGTCAGTTCGAGTAGCCGTTGAGGGTGTAGGTCAGGTCGGTGAGGATCGCCCGCGCGGCGACCGGTCCGGGGGTCGACCACACGTCGTCGCTCACGGAGAACAGACGGCCGTCGCGAACGGCCCCGAGATCGAGCCACTCGTC
>NZ_AJVB01000814.1:0-946 GCF_000278445.1 Rhodococcus sp. R1101 | reverse complement strand
TACGCATCGGTGGGTCCTCCAAGGCACAGACCTCGTCGTCCGGCTGGGCCCAGTACACGAGGAGTTGACCGAGATCGGCGAGCGGATCGCCGACAGTGGTCAGTTCCCAGTTCGAGGACCAGCGTTGCCACTGGCGGACGAGATAGTCGTCTCCGGTGCCAACCCGCCGCCCGACCTGTGCGCTCGGCTGCGGAATTGGAACACCCACCGTTGCCCATTGTGAAAGTTGTGTCACCACAACAGCACAGTGAGCAACAGGAGCGGCCGGGCCCCGGCAGCGTCGGCGGCCGTTTCGAACCCTGGTACCGGCAACATCGCCAGGGCAATCGTTGCGGCCGTCAGGGCCGAAGCAGTACGACCTTCTCGAACGGCCCGTTCGCCCGGATCCGCAGCAGCAGTGAGGGCAGCGGGGGGTTCGACCTTCCGGATGTCGACGATGTACCGGCAGTCATGGTGGGAGGTGTTCGAAACGCGGGGATGCTCGGCATGAACGGGTTGCTTGCGACGCAACCCGCCCTTGTCGTGGGTCGTGAGCCCGACGGTGTGCGCGGTCCCGCATACCGCACCGTTCGACACGGCGGGCTTCGTCCGCACCATCGCTCGATAGCCCTGGCCGCGTTGGTTCGAGCACGTCCTTCGTGAGTTGCTCGGTGGTGTCGGCGAAGTCGATCGCCGTACCTGTCCGGCGCTCACTACCCGAGGTCGGTTCGGTACTCGATTTCCTGCTCGCAGTCCTATCACGGTGGCGCCACGGGATGTTGCCGATACTCCCGCCATGGCAACAAGGACCGGAACAAGGCAGAAGTGTCGCCGACACCGCTACCGGTGCCGGCACCGCCGTCACGCATGTCGAGCGGGTCGAAAACAGGATGAAAACAGAACAACTGGTCTGATAAGTTCGCCGTCATGCAACTGGCATCGGGACGGTCACTTCGAGAACTTTCGA
>NZ_AJVB01000813.1:0-948 GCF_000278445.1 Rhodococcus sp. R1101 | reverse complement strand
GGGCGAAGGTCGATCTGCGCGAACGTGTCGTCTCGTTCCCGCCGCAGCCGGTCATCACCCAGGACAACCTCACGCTGAGCATCGACACCGTCGTGTACTTCCAGGTCACGAACCCGCAGGCCGCCGTCTACGAGATCAGCAACTACATCGCCGCCGTCGAGCAGCTCACCGTCACCACCTTGCGCAACGTCGTCGGCGGAATGACCCTCGAAGAGACCCTCACCTCCCGCGATTCGATCAACGGCCAGCTGCGGGGTGTGCTCGACGAGGCCACCGGACGGTGGGGACTGAGGGTGGCCCGAGTCGAACTCAAGAGCATCGATCCGCCGCCGTCGATCCAGGAATCGATGGAGAAGCAGATGAAGGCCGATCGTGAGAAGCGTGCCATGATCCTCACGGCCGAGGGCAACCGCGAATCGGCGATCAAGACCGCCGAGGGCGACAAACAATCGCGCATCCTCTCCGCCGAAGGCGCCAAACAGGCCGCGATCCTCGAAGCCGAGGCCGATCGCCAATCGCGGATTCTGCGCGCCCAGGGTGATCGCGCGGCCCGCTATCTCGAGGCCCAGGGCGAGGCGAAGTCCATCGAGAAGGTGTTCGCAGCGATCAAGGCCGGCAAGCCCACTCCGGAACTGCTCGCCTACCAGTACCTGCAGACGCTGCCGCAGATGGCGCAGGGCGACGCCAACAAGATGTGGGTGGTGCCGAGCGACTTCGGTAAGGCGCTCGAAGGGTTCGCGCGAACCCTTCGAGCGCCTTACCGAAGTCGCTCGGCACCACCCACATCTTGTTGGCGTCGCCCTGCGCCATCTGCGGCAGCGTCTGCAGGTACTGGTAGGCGAGCAGTTCCGGAGTGGGCTTGCCGGCCTTGATCGCTGCGAACACCTTCTCGATGGACTTCGCCTCGCCCTGGGCCTCGAGATAGCGGGCCGCGCGATCACCCTGGGC
>NZ_AJVB01000812.1:0-947 GCF_000278445.1 Rhodococcus sp. R1101 | reverse complement strand
GATCCAGGCGCATGACGTCGGTCTGGCCGATCGCGAGCATGGCGCCGTAGACGATGCCGATGACGGCGAGGGTCGCCACGACCGGCGCGAAGGTCACCGAGGCGTCGGGAAAGAGCTGCAGGCAGTAGCGCAGCATCCCGAACGTGCCGACCTTGTCGACCACGGCCATCATGAGCACCGCGGCGACCGGGGTGGTCCGCACCGCCGCGTCGGGCAACCATCCGTGCAGCGGCCACAGCGGGGCCTTCACCGCGAAGGCGACGAGGAAACCGAAACACAGGGCGCCGAGCACGGCGGGGGTCGCGTCGAGATCGCCGGCGACGGCCGCCGCGGTGACGGTCCGGACGTCGAAGGTACCGACACCCGCGGTCTCCCCCAACCCGGATCGGGCGGTGACCACGTACAAGCCGATCAACGCGGCGAGCATCACCAACCCGCCGAGCAGGTTGTACAGCAGGAACTTCACGGCGGCGCGCGCCCCGTCGGCTCGCGGTGTTCCCGGGGAACCGAATCCGCCGATGAGGAAGTACATCGGGACGAGCATCGCTTCGAAGAAGACGTAGAACAGCAGGATGTCGAGGGCGGTGAACGACACGAGCACCATCGACTCGACGAGCAGGATCAAGGCCACATAGGTGTGGGCGGATCGGGGGCGCGCCGAGCCGGCCTCCTCGTCGGCGGCGCGGTGGTCGTGCCACCCGGCGGCCAGGAGCAACGGCACGAGTGCGGCGGTGAGCAGGACGAGCACCAGGGCGATCCCGTCGACGCCGAGCCGGTAGCCGGCACCGAACGACGGGATCCAGTCGTGCGATTCGACGAACTGGAAACGCTCGCCCGCGCGGTCGAACCCGACGGCGACGATCACCGCGACCACCAGGACGGCGATCGATACCGCGAGGGCGAGCGCCCTGACGGCGGAGCTCTGTCGTGCGGGCAGGGCCGCGATC
>NZ_AJVB01000811.1:0-951 GCF_000278445.1 Rhodococcus sp. R1101 | reverse complement strand
GAGCTGCCCGGCCTCACCGTATCCGACGTAGCCGGGAGGGCGACCGACGAGCCGGCTCACGGTGTGGCGTTCGCCGAACTCGCTCATGTCGATGCGCAGCATGGTGCGCTCGTCACCGAAGAGGACCTCGGCGAGCGCCTTCGCGAGCTCGGTCTTACCGACGCCGGTGGGACCGAGGAACAGGAAGCTGCCCACCGGACGACGCGGGTCGCTCATGCCGGAGCGGCTGCGCCGCACGGCGCGTGCCACGGCGTGCACGGCTTCGTCCTGCCCGACGACGCGCTTGTGCAGCTCGTCTTCGAGAGTGCGCAGCCTCTCCTTCTCCGCGCGGGTCATCTGCGAGGCCGGGACACCGGTGGCCCGTGAGACGATCTCGGCGATCAGTTCCGGATCGACGGTGGGAGTACCCTCGCCGGTTCCGTCGCCGCTGTCGATCCGTGCCTGGAGACGGAGGATCTCGTCGCGGATGCGCGAGGCCTCCTCGTACTGTTCGGCTTCGACGGCGCGGTCCTTCTCCGCCTCGAGTTCGCCCAGCCGCGAACGCAGTTCGGTCACGTCCGTGCGGGGGGTCCGCAGGCGCAGTCGTGCACCGGCCTGGTCGACGAGGTCGATCGCCTTGTCCGGCAACTGCCGGTCGGGTAGGTACCGCATCGACAGGTCGACGGCCGCTTCGAGCGCTTCGTCGGTGTACCGGACCTTGTGGAACTCGGCGTACCGATCGGCCAGACCCTTCAGGATCGTGACGGCGTCGTCGCGTGCGGGTTCGTCGACGGTGACCGGCTGGAAACGACGTTCGAGCGCCGGATCCTTCTCGATGTGCTTGCGGTACTCGTCGAGGGTGGTCGCACCGACGACGTGCAGCTCACCACGGGCGAGCTTCGGCTTGAGGATGTTCGCGGCGTCCATCGCACCCTCGTTGCCTGCGCCCGCGCCGACGACGGTGTGGATCTC
>NZ_AJVB01000810.1:0-956 GCF_000278445.1 Rhodococcus sp. R1101 | reverse complement strand
CTCGTCGCCGCGCGTCCGCGCGCCGAAGGCGGGTGGGAGTTCGCGGTGATCCGCGCAGGCCGGCTCGCGTCCGCCGGCGTGGCGCCGCGCGGCGTGCGTCCGATGCCCGTCGTGGAGGCGATCGTCGCCGGTGCCGAGACGGTGCGGCCGTCCCCGGGACCGCTGCGCGGCGCGTCCCCGGAGGAGATCGGTCTGGTCGCGCGATGGCTCGACGGTGAGGGCACCCGCATCGTCCGTGCGAGCCGGGGCTGGTGCGAGCCGACCCGAGGTGCGGGCCGATGGAGTGCGTGGGCCGAGCTCGCGCGCGAGGCCCGCGCGGTCCGCGGGCTCCTCTCCGCCGACTCGTCCCACCGCTTAGGCTGATGCAATCCCCGAGGAAGGTTGAAGGAGACCCCCATGATCAACGCGATCGTCCTGATCGATGCCGAGGCGAACCGTATCCCCGAGACCGCGCAAGCGGTCGCCGACCTCGACGGCGTCGACACGGTGTACTCCTGCGCGGGCGACGTCGACCTCGTGGCGGTGGTCCGCGTCCGCGACCACGAGAAGATCGCGGATGTCGTCACCCGGGGCATCAACAAGATCGACGGCGTGACGAAGACCGTCACCCACATCGCGTTCCAGTCGTATTCGAGCGCCGACGTCGAGGCCGGCTTCTCGATCGGGAACTGACACCCCGCAGCACCACCGACGACCGACGGGCCCGCACCGATGCAGTGCGGGCCCCGTCGTTCGTGTGTCCTTACTCTTCTCCGGTCATTTCTGTCCGGAACCGGCATCCAGCCGCGTGGTGACCTCGGCCCACTGCTCCAGGACGGCCGTGGCCCGGCCGCTGTCGATCGCCTCTGCCGCCGTCTCGAGCCCGGCCGTGAGGGCATCCTCGAGAACGCCGTCGACGCCCCGGAAGGCTGCGATCGCCCCGGCCGCGTTGAGAAGCACGGCATCACGTACAGGGC
>NZ_AJVB01000809.1:0-964 GCF_000278445.1 Rhodococcus sp. R1101 | reverse complement strand
GGGGATCGCTGACGGTTCTCGGTGAGGATCGGCCGCAGAAGATCATCGCGCGGTCGGCGATCGCGTGCATGAACGAACTCGACGAGGTGCGCCCGTCGGTCACCGTGCGCGATCTCGTCACCGAGCAGAAGCGGTGGGATTCCCCGTGGTACAAGTTCGTTCCGCGGGTGCGCGAGGACGGCGTCGCCGAGATGTGCGAGGAGATCTTCGGCGACGTACCGCTGCCACCGCTCGAGGCGTTCGTCGACGATCTCCCCGAACTCCAGCAACTGCTGCTGCGGATCTCGGTGGCCGACACCCGACGCCCGCCACTGCTGGTGGTGGGTCGGATCGACCGGATCGCCGACAACGTCGAACGCGCCACCCTGCTCGACCGGCTCGTCGCTCTCGGGGAGAACCGGTCGGTGATCGTCGGCGACGTGAACCCCGTCGATCCCACCGTCGGGGTGCGGGCTGTGGTGGACATGCACGATCTGCTCGGACCCGGTGACATCGGCGTCCTGACGAAGAGGAAGTGACGAGTGCTCGCAGGCGTCTCTCTCGGTAGCGACTCGAAGCGATACTTCCGCGGCACGATGCCGCGCATCGCGATCGCGACGATCATTCTCATGCCGTTGCTGTACGGCGCCATGTACCTGTGGGCCTTCTGGAACCCGTTCGGTGCGGTGAACAAGATCCCGGCGGCGATCGTCAACAACGACACCGGTCGTTCGTCGACAGGGGAGCAGGTCGATGCCGGTGATCAGGTCGTCAAGTCCCTCATCGCGTCCGGTCAGCTCGATCTCGCGGAGGTGTCGGAGGATGACGCCGTCGCCGGTCTGGCCGACGGAAAGTACTACTACACCATCACGATTCCGGAGAATTTCACCGAAGCGGTCGAATCCCCCAACGGCGACAACCCCGAGAAGGCGAATCTGGTCTTCACCTTCAACGACGCGAACAACTATCTCGCGACCATCATCGG
>NZ_AJVB01000808.1:0-965 GCF_000278445.1 Rhodococcus sp. R1101 | reverse complement strand
CGCGGCCGGAAGGTCGTGCGATCGGCCGTGGGGCAGCTCGCCGACGAGCACGGCATCGAGGTGCTCACTCCGCGCACGCCGCACGACCCCGAGTTCGTCGCTCGGCTGACCGAGCTCGCACCCGACTGCTGCCCCGTGGTCGCCTACGGCGCCCTGATCCCGCAGCAGGTCCTGGACATCCCTGCTCACGGATGGGTGAACCTGCACTTCTCGTTGCTGCCCGCCTGGCGTGGCGCAGCACCGGTGCAGGCGGCGATCGCCGCCGGCGACGAGATCACCGGTGCGAGCACCTTCCGCCTCGAAGCCGGACTCGACACCGGGCCGGTCTACGGCGTCGTCACGGAGACGGTCCGTCCCACCGACACCGCCGGAGACCTGCTCGGCCGACTCGCCGAAGCGGGAGCCACGCTGCTCGAGTCCACCCTCGACGGACTCGAGGACGGCATCCTCACGCCCGCTCCCCAGCCGGCCGACGGTATCTCGCACGCTCCGAAGGTCACCGTCGAGGCGGCCCAGGTGCAGTGGACCCTGCCCGCGCACGTCGTCGACCGTGGGATCCGCGCGGTCACCCCGGCTCCGGGCGCGTGGACGATGATCGGCGACCTGCGAGTGAAGATCGGACCTGTGACGGTGACCGACGAGTCCCTCGAACCCGGTGAGCTCCAGATCCGCAAGGACGGTGTGCTCGTCGGTACCGCTACCGCGGCGGTGCGACTCGGGACGGTACAGCCGCCCGGAAAGAAGGCGATGGCAGCCACGGACTGGGCGCGCGGCGCCCGTCTCGACCCGAAGGTGCGTGCGCGATGAGCGAGTCCGGTAGGCCCCCGCGGGGCAAGCGCGATCCGGGGGGACGCACGCCCGCCGGGCGCGGTGGGCGCAACAGCGGAGGGAAGCCGGGTCGCACCCCGGCGTCCGAGCACACCCGCCGCCCGCCGAAGCCGCACTCCGACCCCGCCCGCGTCGCC
>NZ_AJVB01000807.1:0-966 GCF_000278445.1 Rhodococcus sp. R1101 | reverse complement strand
ATCTTGATCTGGATGTCGGTGCAGTTGCTCAGATAGTGCGCGGTCACACCGAATCGACCCGAGGCGACCTGCTTGATCGCCGAGCGCCGCCAGTCGCCGTTCTCGTCCGGGGTGAAACGGCTCGGATGCTCGCCACCCTCACCGGAATTCGAGCGGCCGCCGAGACGGTTCATCGCGATCGCGAGGGTCTCGTGCGCTTCGGCCGAGATGGAGCCGTAGCTCATCGCGCCGGTGGAGAAGCGCTTGACGATCTCGCTCGCCGGCTCGACCTCGTCGAGCGGCACCGGCGGACGCACACCCTTCTTGAACTCGAACAGACCGCGCAGCGACGCGAGCCGCTCCGACTGGTCGTCGACGAGCTTGGTGTACTCCTTGAAGATCGAGTACTGGCCGGTGCGGGTCGCATGCTGGAGCTTGAACACCGTGTCCGGGTTGAACAGGTGGTACTCGCCCTCACGACGCCACTGGTACTCGCCGCCCACCTCGAGCTCGCGGTGCGCGCGCTCGGACTGGCGGTCGAGGAAGGCCGTGCGGTGCCGGGCCGCGACGTCCGCGGCGATCTCGTCGAGTCCCACGCCGCCGAGCTGCGACTGCAGACCGGTGAAGTACTCGTCGACGAGTTCCTGCGACAGGCCGATGACCTGGAACAGCTGGGCACCGGTGTAGGAGGCGAGTGTGGAGATGCCCATCTTGGACATCACCTTCAGCACGCCCTTCGAGGCCGCCTTGATGTAGTTGGCGATCGCCTTCTCGAGGGTGATGCCCTCGGGCAGGTCGCCGTTCTGCAGCAGCTCGTCGATGCTCTCGAACGCCATGTACGGGTTGACCACGGCCGCACCGAAACCGCACAGGGCGGCGATGTGGTGGACCTCGCGGGCGTCGCCCGCCTCGACGAGCAGACCGACCTTGGTGCGGGTCTTCTCACGGACGAGGTGGTGGTGCACCGCGGAGGTGAGCAGCAGCGAC
>NZ_AJVB01000806.1:0-972 GCF_000278445.1 Rhodococcus sp. R1101 | reverse complement strand
CTACCTGCACTACGACAAGATCGAGACGATCGGCACCAGCGAAGAGATTCCGGTGCTCGTTCTTCCCACCGGCAAGCGCATCGAGTTCCAGCTGGCGTCCTCCGACGTCATCCATTCCTTCTGGGTGCCGGAGTTCCTGTTCAAGCGTGACGTGAACCCGAACCCGATCGAGAACAACTCCGACCCGGTCTTCCAGATCTCCGAGATCGATCGTGAGGGCTCGTTCGTCGGCCGTTGCGCCGAGATGTGCGGCACCTACCACGCGATGATGAACTTCGAGGTTCGCGCGGTCAGCCCGGAGGACTTCGCCCGGTACATCGAGCTCCGCAAGCCGGTCGAGGACGGCGGCGAAGGCCTGTCGAACGCTCGTGCGCTCGAAGCCATCGGCCAGAGCCCGATCGCTACCTCGACGACTCCGTTCAAGACCGACCGCACGGACCGGTCGGCGACCGTCGCCGCAGGCGAGTAACGGCCACCTCCACCGACAAGGACAAGTGCTGATATGAAGATCGAAGCCAAGCTCTTCGAGGTCGTGACGGTGTTCTTCGTCATCGTCGCCATCGTGTACGGCGTGTTCACGTCCCTTTCGTCCCGAGGGACGGAGTGGGCCGGGCTGACCGCCATCGTCCTCTCCGCCGGACTGACCCTGATCGTCGGAACCTACTTCCGTTTCGTCGCGCGTCGTCTCGACACCCGTCCCGAGGACTACGAGGACGCCGAGATCAGCGACGGTGCGGGCGACCTCGGTTTCTTCAGTGCGGGTAGCTACTGGCCGATCCTGCTCGCCGGTGCGGCAGCTTTCGCCGCCATCGCGCTGGCCTTCTACCAGCCGTGGATGATCGTCCTCGCGGTCGCACTGATCATCGCCGCAGCCGCCGGACTGGTGTTCGAGTACCACCTCGGACCCGAGAAGCACTGAGCCGACTCTCTCGACGCACACGGGCGCCGCACCTTCGGGTGCGGCGCCCGTGG
>NZ_AJVB01000805.1:0-973 GCF_000278445.1 Rhodococcus sp. R1101 | reverse complement strand
GTCACGACCTATCTGCTGGGAACCCTCGGCGAGGACGCTGCCGGTCTCGACCCGTTCGATTCCGTGACCGTCACGGCACTGGCGGACTTCCGTGCCCGGTGCCGTACGGCGAAGGAGGCCCTGTCCAGCGACACCGAGACGGTGGTGCCGCTCGCGCTGCCCGGCCTGCACCGCGATCTGCGTCTGGTGCGCAGTGAGTTCGAGGAATTCGCCCGGGAGCCGCTCGAGGCGTCGCTCGCCGTGGTGCACGATGCGATCCGCGGGGCCGGCCTCGACCCCTCGGACATCGGGCGCGTACTCCTGACCGGCGGCGGCTCGTCCACCCCGCTCGTCGCCGAACTGATCTCGTCGCAGCTGGGTCTGCCGATCGTCTCGTCGCCGCGACCCGCCTGCACCGCAGCCCACGGGGCGGCGCTCGCAGCCGCCGCGGCCGGTGCCGCGACTGCCGTTGTTCCGGCGCCTCCTGCGCCCACCACCGACGACGAACCCGAGACGGTGGCACTGCCGGTGGTGGCTGCCGCCGAGACTTCGCAGGTCGCCGCCGCACACCGGCCGGCGGTCGTCGATGCCGCGACCGGTGCGCCCGCCCGCACCCGTGCCCGCTCCCTCGCCCTGGTGGGCGCCGCCGTCGCGGCCGTCGTCGTCCTGGCCGGGGGCGGACTCGCGATCGGCACCCTGTCGTCGGAGGCCGAGACCACCGGCTCGGACACGCGCCCGTCGAGCGAAGCCGTCGCCGGGAATCCGACCACCGAGACGACGACCGGTTCGGCCGTCCCCGGCACGACCGGCACGCCGGCGACCGACGCGGGATCGGTCGTCCCGATCCGGGTGCAGGGACCGGACGGTTCCGTGACCGTTGTCCCGGCCGCCGCGACGCCCGCTGCCGGCGCCGCATCCACCGGGGCCGTGCCCGCACCGGGTCCGGCCGCCCCCGCCCCGGCGGCACCCGGGGGGACCCCGCAGGTTTCCCAGC
>NZ_AJVB01000804.1:0-971 GCF_000278445.1 Rhodococcus sp. R1101 | reverse complement strand
GTCGGGCAACAGCATCTGCTCGAACCCGGGGCGCCGCTGCGGCGACTCGTCGAGGGATCGGGCGCCGCCTCGGTGGTGCTCTACGGTCCGCCCGGCACCGGGAAGACGACCCTGGCGTCGCTGATCTCGGGGGCCACGGGCCGCCGGTTCGAAGCGCTGTCCGCCCTGTCGGCGGGCGTCAAGGATGTGCGCGCCGTCATCGATCTGGCGCGCCGGCGGCTCACCCACGGTGAGCAGACGGTGCTGTTCATCGACGAGGTCCACCGCTTCTCGAAGACCCAGCAGGACGCACTGCTGGCCGCCGTCGAGAACCGCATCGTGCTGCTGGTCGCGGCGACGACCGAGAACCCGTCGTTCTCGGTGGTCGCCCCGTTGCTGTCCCGGTCGCTGGTGCTGCAACTGCAGCCGCTCGGGCCCGACGACATCCGGGCACTGCTCGAACGTGCGCGCACCGACGCCCGTGGACTCGCGGGTGCGGTCGAGATCGACGACGACGCCCTCGACCACCTCGTCCGGCTCGCCGGGGGCGACGCCCGCCGTGCCCTGACGGCGCTCGAAGCTTCCGCCGACACCGCGCTCGCCGTCTCCGGTGACGACGCGGCCGTCATCGACCTCGCGACGGTGGAGTCGAGCATCGACGAGGCCGCCGTCCGCTACGACCGCGACGGCGATCAGCACTTCGACGTCGCGAGTGCCTTCATCAAGTCGCTGCGCGGCTCCGACGTCGATGCGGCCCTGCACTACCTGGCACGGATGATCGTCGCGGGGGAGGACCCGCGCTTCATCGCCCGTCGCCTGATGATCCAGGCCAGCGAGGAGGTGGGCATGGCCGACCCCACCGCCCTCCAGACGGCGGTCGCCGCAGCGCAGGTCGTCCAGCAGGTCGGGATGCCCGAAGCCCAGCTCGCGCTCGCCCAGGCGACGATCCACATCGCCACCGCCCCCAAATCGGGTTCGGTCACCGCCGCCCT
>NZ_AJVB01000803.1:0-979 GCF_000278445.1 Rhodococcus sp. R1101 | reverse complement strand
GCCTATTACGGATTGTTCGCGGTCTTCCCTGTCCTGCTGCTGTTTTCGACGATCCTCGGGTTCATCCTCGCCGGGCATCCCGACCTCGAACAAGACATGATCAACTCCGCGCTGGCCGATTTTCCCATCCTGGGGACCCAGCTACGCAGTTCCACCCACCCGCTGCGGGGTAACGGCTGGGCCCTGGTCCTCGGTGTGCTCGGTGCCCTCTACGGGGCCCAAGGCATCGGCCAGGCCGCGCAGAACGCCATGAACACGGTATGGAACGTTCCGTTCAAGGACTGGCCCGGCTTCGTCGGCCGCCGCATCCGAGGAATGACGATCCTGGTGTTCCTCGGCCTCGGCATGCTGCTCTCGACCACCCTGATCGGGTTCGCTCCCCGCCTGGGCGCGCTGTCCGGGGCATGGACCATGGTCGCGTCGGCGGCTGTGAACTTCACCGTGTTCCTGGTCTGCTTCACCGTGCTGACCTCGGCCACCGTGCAGATCAGAGACGTGGTCGTCGGCGCAGTCATCGCCACCGTCTTCTGGGAGATCCTCCAACGCATCGGAGACTGGTTCGTCCGCTACACCATCGACCACGCCACCGACGTCTACGGTTTTTCGCGATCGTCCTCGGACTCCTGTCCTGGTTGTATCTCGGTGCGCGGCTGACCCTGCTCGCCGCCGAGATCAACGTCGTCCTGCGTTACCACCTCTGGCCCCGATCGATGACGCAACCGCCGTTCACCGCGCAGGACAAGTCGGCGATGGTGCTCCTGGCCAAGATGGAGGAACGCCGACCCGAGGAAACCGTCGAGGTGAGTTTCACCGACGAGGCGGACCGGCAGCCACTCGACGACACCACCCTTCCGCCCCGCCGGCACCGGCACCGGCACCGGCACCGATGACACCCTGGCGAACCCGCCACGCACCCGGGGGGTTACCCACCTCGACCGACCCTCCGACCGGCGACCCGCATCCGCCTCACTACGCTCCA
>NZ_AJVB01000802.1:0-980 GCF_000278445.1 Rhodococcus sp. R1101 | reverse complement strand
AGCTCACCCACTGACGGTCGTCCCGGGGTGGGGTGGTGGCCCGATCGTGTGCCGCGAGTACGCGTGTCGCCACCGGCGGACCGTTCCGCTGGGTAGGGTAGGAGTTCGAAGCAGCGGTGACCACACCGATCGTCGACCGGTGACGGTTCCGCGCCGAGTACAGGAGGAGGTCGGCGGCGATGGCACAGGAGCAGACCACACGCGGTGGCGGCGGAGACGACGACGAGGTCGTCGGTGACGGCGGTGCCGGTCAGGAGCGTCGCGAGAAGCTCGCCTCGGACACCGACGATCTTCTCGACGAGATCGACGACGTGCTCGAGGAGAACGCGGAGGACTTCGTGCGGGCATATGTGCAGAAAGGTGGCCAGTGACAGCCGAACGGTCCTCTCTTCCCTTCCGCGAGGTGCAGCCGAGGCTGCACCTCGCGTCGCCCTTGTCGTCGTTCTCCGACCATCTGCGCATGCACGCCCCGGAGATGCTGCCGGAGAACCGGTTCCGGTTCGAACGGGGTGACCACGTGGACCTCGCCCCGCACGGCACCACCATCGTGGCGCTGACCTTCGACGGGGGTGTGCTGCTCGCCGGCGACCGGCGCGCGACGATGGGCAACCTGATCGCCTCCCGCGATGTCGACAAGGTGTTCATCACCGACAACTATTCGGCGGCCGGCATCGCCGGCACCGCGGGCCTGGCGATCGAACTGGTGCGGCTGTTCGCCGTCGAACTCGAGCACTACGAGAAGATCGAGGGCGTGCCGCTGACCTTCGACGGCAAGGCCAATCGGCTGTCGTCGATGGTGCGCGGCAATCTCGGTGCGGCCATGCAGGGTCTGGCCGTGGTGCCGCTGCTGGTCGGTGTCGACCTCGACGCTCCCGACGCGCACCGCGCCGGGCGGATCGTGTCGTACGACGTGGTCGGTGGCCGCTACGAGGAACGCGCCGGCTATCACGCGGTCGGCTCGGGTTCGTTGTTCGCCCGGT
>NZ_AJVB01000801.1:0-981 GCF_000278445.1 Rhodococcus sp. R1101 | reverse complement strand
GTCCACGTCGAGGAGCAGGTGCTCACCGAAGCAGGACTGGTGATGCCGGACGAGCGGGAGGACGTGGTCGAGAAGTTCAAGGAGTTCCTCGACTCCGTCTCGCCCGACGACTTCAAGGCGACGGACGGCTGAGCGCCGTCCGTCCGTACGGCGACGAGCGTTGGCGCGCGCGTCGGCCGTAGCAGTAGTAGTGTCGAACGTTGCCTTCCGGTCGGCGTGTTGCAGCCCAGCGCCCAACACCGGAGCGTACGCTGAGTTGATCCGCCAGGGATGACTCGGTGAGCCTGGGAGCGCTCGATGATCGGATGTGGTCGGGGGGGAATCCGCCAGTCGATCGTTGCGAGGCAGAACTGGGCGCGCGAGAGGGAGTCAGTAGTGCGAGATCGGACGAAGGGACAGCCACTCGGCGTCGATTCCGGCGATCGCTCGAATCCGGCGCCGCGGACGAACGAGACCGACGAGATTCAGCCGGGTCTGTTTCCGGACAACTCGGTGCCCGACGAACTCGTCGGTTACCGTGTGCCCATCGCCTGTCAGATCGCGGGAATCAGCTACCGCCAGCTCGACTACTGGGCCCGTACGAATCTGGTGGTTCCGTCCATCCGTGGGGCCGCCGGCTCCGGTAGTCAACGGCTGTATTCGTTCAAGGACATCCTCGTCCTCAAGATCGTCAAGCGTCTGCTCGACACCGGCGTCTCGCTGCAGAATATCCGCGTCGCCGTCGATCATCTCCGCAGCCGCGGCGTGGGCGATCTCGCGAAGATCACCCTCTTCTCGGACGGCACCACCGTCTACGAATGCACGTCGCCGGAAGAGGTCGTCGATCTACTGCAGGGCGGGCAGGGCGTCTTCGGGATCGCAGTGAGCGGCGCGATGCGCGAGCTCACCGGCAGCATCGCCGATTTCCCCGCCGAACGCGCCGACGGTGGCGGCGTCGAGGAACGCCCCGAGGACGAACTGGCGTCGCGTCGCCGCGAGCGC
>NZ_AJVB01000800.1:0-981 GCF_000278445.1 Rhodococcus sp. R1101 | reverse complement strand
CTCGAAGAGCTGGGAGTGGGCATGAGCAACGTCGTCATCGTGGAGGCTGCGCGGACACCGATCGGTCGTCGCCGCGGACAGCTGGCCGGGGTACATCCCGCGGTGTTGCTCGGTGCCGCTCAGAAGGCCGTTCTCGACCGCACCGGACTGCCCGCCGATCAGGTCGGCCAGATCGTCGGAGGCGCGGTCACGCAGGCGGGGGAGCAGTCCAACAACGTGACCCGCCAGGCGTGGCTCCACGCGGGTCTTCCGTACACGACCGCCGCGACGACCATCGACTGCGCGTGCAGTTCGTCGCAGCAGGCCGTCCATATGGTCGCCGGACTGATCGCGTCCGGTCAGATCGATGCCGGAATCGGGTGCGGCGTCGAGGTCATGAGCCGGGTATTCCTCGGTCAGGCCAACGCACCGGGCACCGGCAACCCTTATCCGGACGACTGGTCCATCGACATGGGTGACCAGTTCACTTCCGCCGAGCGGATCGCCGCGAAGCGCGGGATCAAGCGCGACGACGTCGACGCCCTCGGGCTCGAGTCGCAGCGGCGCGCCGCGGCCGCCTGGGTGGAAGGCCGCTTCGACCGCGAGATCGTCCCGGTGCAGGCGCCCGTCGTGACGAAGGAAGGCGAGCCCACCGGTGAGATCGCGACCGTGACCCGCGACGGTGGGCTCCGCGAGACCACCGCAGAAGGGCTTGCCGGCCTCCGTCCGGTGATCGAGAACGGAATCCACACCGCGGGCAACTCCTCCCAGGTCAGCGACGGTGCCGCCGCGGTGCTGCTGATGAGTGAGGACAAGGCACGCGAAGCCGGTCTGCGGCCGCGTGCGCGCATCCTCGCGTCGACCCTGATCGGTTCCGACCCGTACTACCACCTCGACGGCCCCGTCGACGCGACCCGCGCGGTGCTCGAGCGAACCGGAATGTCGTTGTCGGACATCGACATCGTCGAGATCAACGAAGCTTTCGCCTCCGTCGTGCTGTCC
>NZ_AJVB01000799.1:0-987 GCF_000278445.1 Rhodococcus sp. R1101 | reverse complement strand
GGGAGCGAGCGCTGAAGTTCACGATGGCGCAATCCCTGTTCCAAAAGGCCGATCCGCGCCAGGAGGCTCTGCGCGATCTGATCGACGAGGTGCTCCGCCTCGACGACGCCGGATCGCCGATCGCAGCGTTGATCTCCGGTCTCGAGGTCACTTACGACCTCGGCGAAGGTCATCCACTGGTGGGGCGGCGGATGCCGGATCTCGACATCGTCGTCGAGGAGGAGCCGGTGCGCGTGTTCGAGCTCATGCACCAGGCGCATCCATTGCTGCTGCAATTCGATGGTACGCCAACAGATTTCGGGATCCTGCCCGAACACGTCGACCACGTGCGAGCGCGCTACGACGGCGCGTGGGAGTTGCCGGTCCTCGGTGCGGTGGATGCGCCGTCGGCTGTGCTCGTGCGCCCGGACGGGTATGTGGCATGGGTGGGGGAGGGTTCGACGGACGGACTGGGCGACGCGCTCGAACGGTGGTGCGGCGTTGCAGGCCGCGATCATCGGCACGAGTGACAGCTGAGCAATCCCTATGGATCGACCCGGCGATCATCGAATCTGTCGGCGTGTTCGGTGATATGGGCGTGCAGTCGCGCCGCTGCCGGTGAGGGCGTCCGTGTCCCGGTGGTCAATCCGATCGTGCGGTTCTCGATGCCGGTGACCGGGATCGTGGCGGTTCCGGTCACCGGCGTTTCCGAGCGAGGCAGGAGTGCGACCCCGAGGCCCTTCGCCACCAGTGCGCGGATGGTGTCGAACTCGCTGATCTCGAACGCGATGTGTGGCTCGAATCCGGCCTCGATGCACGCAGTTTCGAGTTCCTTTCGGATGTGGTAGTCCGGTGGGCTCGCGATGAAGTGGTCGTCCGCGAGATCACACAGGTCGAGCCGGGCACGCGTGGCGAGTCGGTGTGTGCTCGGGAGGTGGAGCAACAGCTTCTGCTGCGCGAGCACGGTGACCGGCAGATCCTGCGGCGGAGGGATGATGACGGCGAGAT
>NZ_AJVB01000798.1:0-995 GCF_000278445.1 Rhodococcus sp. R1101 | reverse complement strand
TCCGGGCGGGGCGGTCTCGGTGCGGCTGCCGTCGGGCGCGATCGTCGCGCGCACGACCCGCGGCGGGACACGCTCGCCGTCGTTCGCGATGGTCTGGTAGATCGCGCTCATCTGCAGCAGAGTCATCGACAGGCCCTTGACCGATGGGCAGGTTCGCGAAGGTACCACCCGACCACTGTTCGCGGCTGGGCAGCAGACCGGACGATTCGCCGGGCAGGCCGACATCGGTGCGCTGCCCGAGTCCGAACAGTCGCAGCATCTCGGCGAAGCGGTCCTCGCCGATCCGCTCCGCGAGCATGAGCGTGCCGACGTTCGACGACTTCCCGAACACACCGGTGGTGGTGTACGGCACGACCCCGTGATCCCAGGCGTCCTTGACGGTCGCGCCGGCCATGGTGATCGTGCCGGGGACCTGCAGGACCTCGTCGGGTCGGGTCAGACCGTCCTCGATCGCCGCGGCCGCGGTGATGATCTTGTTCACGGATCCGGGTTCGAACGGCGAACTGACCGCGAGATTGCCCTGTTCGGCGTCGGGCGGGTTGTTCGCGACACCGATCGACGGGTCGAAGGTGCCGTCGTTGGACATGGCGAGCACCTCGCCGGTGTGCGCGTCGAGCACCACGGCGGAGGCGTTCTTCGCACCGGACAGATCCTTCGCGCGCTGTACCTCCTGCTGCACGTGGTACTGCAGGTCGTTGTCGATCGTGAGTTCGACGGACGAACCGTCGACCGCCGGCTGCCGGTCGCGCCAGCTGCCCGGGATCACGGCACCGTCGGAACCGCGGTCGTAGGTCGACGAACCGTCGGTGCCCGCCAGCACGGCGTCCATCGATGCTTCGAGCCCGATCAGGCCGTGTCCGTCCCAGCCGGTAGCCCCGACGAGGTTGGCGGCGAGGGAACCACCCGGGTACAGGCGGATGTCCTGACGTTCGGTTCCGACCTTGCCGTACTCGTCGACGATCTCCGCCGCGACCCCCGGATCGACGCCTCGGGCG
>NZ_AJVB01000797.1:0-998 GCF_000278445.1 Rhodococcus sp. R1101 | reverse complement strand
ACGGACCGGATGGGGGTCGGCTCCTCGCCGGACGACCGTTCCGGAGATCACCGAGCGTGCGATCCCGACGAGTTCGGAGTCGGCTCCCGCATTCCCGGCGGGCGCCGCCACGACACAGCGGATCATCCAGCGGAAACCGTCGACACCGATGAACCGCAGATCGGCGTTCGCGGCCCTGCCGTGAAGTTCACGACCCCACGGGCCCGACTCGATGCTGACCTCCGCATTGTCGTTGCGCAGGGTCTCCGCGAGTTCGGCAGCGACCTCGCGCCACTGCCCCGGCGACTTCGGCGCGGCGTACGCGGAGACGGTGATGCGCCCGAACTGGGTCACCAGGTGGACGTTCTGAGGCGTCCCGTTCGGTGCCATCTCGACCTGGATCTGGCCGCCGGCCGGCAGCGGTACGAGCACGGATCCGAGATCCAGACGGGAGGCGGCCACCGTCTCCTCGTCGACCTCGTCGATGTCGTACGGGCCGGAATCGGCCGCACTGCCGGTGGCGTATTCGTCGGAAGGCTCGTCGTAGGCACCGAGGTCGTCGCCGGGTGCAGCGGCGTCGCTCGTCTCGACGCTCGACCCGCGGTCCTTGCGGCGTCGTCCGAACATGTCAGGAACCCTCCTTCACGAGGCCGGCGTGCCCGCCGCTCGATCCGTATCCGCCGCTGCCCCGCGCCGTGTCGTCGAGTTCGTCCACTTCGACGAAGTCGACGAGTTCGACGCGCTGGACGAGCAACTGCGCGATGCGGTCGCCTCGGCGGAGTTCGACGGCGCGCTCGGTGTCGTGGTTGATCAGGCACACCTTGATCTCCCCACGGTAGCCCGCGTCGACCGTGCCGGGTGTGTTGACGACGGACAGGCCGAACTTGGCGGCGAGGCCGGAACGCGGGTGGATCAATCCGACCGTTCCCACGGGCAGTGCCACGGCGATACCGGTACCGACGAGCGCTCGCTCCCCCGGGACCGAGGGTCACGTCGGCCGAGGTGCACAAGTCCACGCC
>NZ_AJVB01000796.1:0-1006 GCF_000278445.1 Rhodococcus sp. R1101 | reverse complement strand
AAGACGATCCCGAAGAAGTCATAGGTCTCGCGTTCGTGCCAGTCGTTCGTCGGGTAGATGCGGTACAGCGACGGGACGTGCGGGTCGCTGTCGGGGATCGCGACCTCGAGACGCATGCGGCGGTTGTGGGTGATCGAGACGAGTGGATACACCGCGTGCAGTTCCCGGCCCGTCTCCTGCGGATAGTGCACGCCCGACACCCCGAGGCACAGCTCGAATCGGAGCGTGGGATGGTCGCGCAGGGTGCCGGCCACGAGGGGCAGCTGCTCGCGGCGGACGAAGGCGGTCAGTTGGTGGCGGTGCACGACGATCTTCTCCACGGCGTCGGCGTAACCCACCGCGGTGTCGCCGGAGCGTTCGTCGAGTACGTCCTCGAGGGTGTCGACGAGGTCGTCGAGGTACCCGCCGTAGGGACGGTCGGTGCTGCCGGGCAGCGTCACCCGGCGCACGAGACGGCCGTAGCCGCTGGTGTCACCGGATCCACGCACCCCGAACATGCCGCGGCGGACCGCGATCACCTCGTCGGCGCGGTCGTCGTGGTCGGATCGGGTCCGTTCGCGATCGGTCATCGCGGCGGCACCGTCAGTTCGATGAGCGGACGCTGGGCCAGAGCGGCTTCCTCCGCGGCGCGGATCGCCTCGGCCCGGTTCACGCCGAGAGGCATCTGTGCGATCTTCTCGTGCAGTGTCAGGATCGCGTGGAGGAGCATCTCGGGCCGGGGCGGACAGCCCGGGAGATAGATGTCGACGGGGACGACGTGGTCGACACCCTGGACGATCGCGTAGTTGTTGAACATCCCGCCGGACGAGGCGCACACCCCCATCGCGAGCACCCACTTCGGTTCGACCATCTGGTCGTAGACGCGGCGCAGCGCGGGGGCCATCTTCTGGCTGACGCGCCCGGCGACGATCATCACGTCGGCCTGCCGCGGCGAGGCCCGGAACGCTTCCATGCCGAATCGGGCGATGTCGTAGCGTCCGCCCGCGGTGGCCATCATCTCGATGGC
>NZ_AJVB01000795.1:0-1008 GCF_000278445.1 Rhodococcus sp. R1101 | reverse complement strand
GTGCGATCGGCGGGACCGCGCGGGCTCGCCGGACCTCGCTCACCCCTCCTGCGGCACGGCCTCGTCGCCCTCCGCGCCGGCCGCGAGGATCAGGTCGTCGAGGGCGGGGGAGAAGTCGTCGACGAGCTCCCACAGGTCGGGAACGAGATCGGGGCACGAGATCAGGCCGATGTCGAGCCTGCCGTCGAGGGAGAGCACCGTCACGTTGAGTGCCGCCCCGTGGAAGATCGGTCCGAAGGGGTACATGGCCGTCATACGCGCACCCATGAAGTACAACGGGACGGGCGGTCCGGGCACGTTGGAGACCACGAGGTTGTGGATCACCGGATGCCGGTCGGCGAGGCGGAGTCCGGCATAGGCGCGCATCGCGGGCGCGAACACCGCCGCGCCGAGGAACTGCGACCAGTCCTGCAGCAGGTTCACACCGAGATCGGCGTTGTGGTCCTTGGCCACCGCATTCGCTTCCGCAAGGGCACGCAGGCGCTCGGCCGGATCCGCGATGTGGGTGTGGAGGTCGGCGAACATCGCCGAGACCTGGTTGCGTCCCGGCCGATCCGACCTGCCGTGGACCGAGACCGGGATCATCCCGATGAGCGGGGAATCGGGAAGTTCCCCACGCCGCTCCAGATATCGGCGCAGCGCGCCGGCGCACACGGCCATCACCACGTCGTTGACGGTGACACCGAAGATGTTCTTCACCAGTTTCACATCGTCGAGGTCCAGCTCGGCGAAGCCGACGTTGCGGCGTCCGGTGATGGTGGAGTTGAACGGTGTGCGCGGAGCCGTGAACGGCGCCGGCATCGCGTCGCCGCGTCGTGCGCGGGCGATCCACGAGGTCACCGACGTCACGGCAGCCGGCAGGATCCGCAGCAAATGGAGGGGTCGCCGGGCGACGTTGAGAGCGCCGGCGACGGCGATGGCGAGATCGTTCGCGTCGCCGGCGCCCCGCTTGACCGCTTCCGGCCGGGGATCGGCAGGGTCGAGGCTGCACAACTGTGAGACGAGGGC
>NZ_AJVB01000794.1:0-1002 GCF_000278445.1 Rhodococcus sp. R1101 | reverse complement strand
GGTGGCCCCCGTTCGGACGGGACGGACCCGGCCCCCGGACCCCCACCGACCCACGGGAACCGTCCCGTAGGAAAAACCCCGGACCGGGAACTGGGAACGGGTCGCCGACGCGCTGTACGGCGTGAGTATGCGTGGCGACGGCATCACCAGGGTCATCTCGCAGCGCCTGCGCGGCCGCGCGATCGCGACACCGGTCCCCGAACCGGAGGAAGAGCTCCAGGCCTGACAGTATGGGTGCGTGAGTACCGGAGCCTGGATAGTCATCGCCGCCGCGCTGGCGGTCGTTCTCGTCGCGCTCGTCGTCGGCCTGACCCTCTACCGTCGGCGGCAGGTGTCGCTCAAGGCGCCCGAGACCCCGCAGCTCGATTCCGCCGAGACCAAGGACCGCTCCGGCGGTTACAAGGCGCAGAGCGGATTCAATTTCTCGCAGGGGACGGCCGCCCCTCCGGCGCCGGCATCCCGGCCGGCGCCGAAGCCCGCACCGAAACCCGAGCCTGCGCCTCGTACCGTGCCGCTGCCGGAGGAGATCACCGAAGCTCCGCCGAGCGCACCTGCGGAACCGAAGGTCGCACCTCCGAAGGTCGAGCCGAAGACTGAGCCGACGGTCGAGCCGAAGCCGGCAGAGTCGAAGCCGGCCGAACCCGAGCCGGTGGAGCCCGAGGTCGTCCCGGAACCGGAGCGACCCGCTCCCGAACCCGTCGAGCCCGAGGTCGTCCCCGCGCCGACGCAGGAACCGGAAGTCGCGCCGACGCCGGAACCCGCTACGGAGGCGGTCGTCGAGCCGGAGGTGCTGCCCGCACCCGCAGAACCGGCCGGGCCGGCGGCTGTTCCCCCGGCCGCCCCGATCGAGGAGATCGAACCCACCGCGGGTCGCCTGGTGCGCCTGCGCGGCCGTCTGGCCCGTTCCCAGTCGGCGGTCGGCAAGAGCCTGCTCGGTCTGCTCGGCGGCGGCGACCTCGACGAGGACTCCTGGGAGGAGATCGAGGACACGCTGCTCGTCGC
>NZ_AJVB01000793.1:0-1010 GCF_000278445.1 Rhodococcus sp. R1101 | reverse complement strand
AAATACGACCCTCTGCCGCACCATCAACCGGCTCGAACCGATCGACACGGGCGAGATCCATGTGGACGGCACCCTGTTGCCGGGGGAGGGCCGGGCGCTGGCCCGCCTGCGTGCGGACGTCGGCATGGTGTTCCAGTCGTTCAACCTCTTCGCCCACAAGACGATCCTCCAGAACGTCATGCTCGGTCCCCTCAAGGTGCGCAGGATCAAGAAGGAACAGGCCCGCGAGTCGGCGATGGCGCTGCTCGACCGGGTCGGGATCGCCAACCAGGCCGACAAGTACCCGGCACAGCTGTCGGGCGGCCAGCAGCAGCGCGTCGCGATCGCGCGGGCCCTCGCGATGAACCCGAAGGTGATGCTGTTCGACGAGCCCACCTCCGCCCTCGACCCCGAGATGGTCCAGGAGGTCCTCGACGTGATGACCTCTCTCGCGAAGGAGGGCATGACGATGGTCGTGGTCACCCACCGAGATGGGATTCGCCCGCAAGGCCGGCGACCGTGTGCTGTTCATGGCCGACGGCCGCATCGTCGAGGACACCGATCCCGAGACCTTCTTCACCGCACCGAAATCCGATCGCGCCAAGGACTTCCTCGGCAAGATCCTCAGTCACTGACCTTTCCGCATCCGACGGGCCGTCCGGCCCGTCGGACGTTGTTCCTGACGAACCGCACCGGAGGTATTCGATGAAACTGTCCCGCTCCATCCGCCTGGGTATCGGCGTCGTCGCCGTGGCGGTGGTCGCCACCGCGTGCGGTGGCGACGAGACGCGCAGTGTCTCGCAGTCCGCAGAGAACGGCACCCTGACGGTCGGTATCAAGTTCGACCAGCCGGGTCTCGGCCTGCGCAACCCGGACGGTTCGTTCAGCGGGTTCGACGTCGAGGTCGCCAAGTACGTCGCCGGTCAGCTCGGTGTCTCCGAGGAGAACATCGAGTTCAAGGAAGCCCCGTCCGCCCAGCGCGAGACCCTCATCCAGAACGGCGAGGTCGACTACGTCGTCGCGACCTACTC
>NZ_AJVB01000792.1:0-1012 GCF_000278445.1 Rhodococcus sp. R1101 | reverse complement strand
TCGTCCTGGCCATGCTGGCTCTGCTCGTAGCGGTCTCTCCGGCCCTACGTGGATTCGGCCCCTATCTCGCGCTGGGCGTCGCTTCGATGGGGCTGGTCGCCTTCACCTTCACCCCCGCACTCATGTTGCTCTTCGGAGGAAAACTGTTCTGGCCCTCCACAACCCAGACTGCGTCGGGACGCGCCGGTGGCAAGGTCTGGGAACGGATCGCGGATCTGGTCGACCGATCGCCGAAGACTGTGCTGGTATCCACACTCCTCGGTCTTCTCGTGATGACCGCGGGCCTGGCCGGCTATCGCGAAAGCTTCGACTTCATCAGCGGATTCCGCATCGACACCCAGTCCGAGTCCGGTCAGAACATGATCGCCGACGCATTCGGACCCGGGGAGATCGCGCCGTCCACCGTCTACGTCACCACCCAGGCCGGGACACCGGCACCCGACTGGAACCAGATCACCAGCCGCCTGTCGGACGTGGACGGGGTGGCCCGAGTCGGTGAGCAACCCGCGGTCAGCGCTGACGGGACAACGGCAGCATTCCAAGTCGCCCTCACCGACAACCCCTACAGCCCTGAGGCAATGGACCGCATAGACACCCTCGCGTCCGCTGCTCGGACTGCAGCGGACAGCGCGGGGATCGACGGTGCGCAGGTCCTCGTTGGCGGCGAAACAGCTCACTCCGCCGATATCCGGGCGGCGCTCGATCGCGACAACTGGGTCGTTGCCGCACTGGTCCTCGTGATCGTCGCCGCCGTCCTGGCACTGCTGCTGCGGTCCGTGCTCGCGCCTCTGTACCTGATCGGGACGCTGGTGTTGTCGTTCACCGCGACACTCGGGATCACGACCTTCATCACTGTCACGCTGCTCGGGGACGAGGGGATCGGGAACCGCGTTACGATCTACATCTTCGTGTTCCTGGTCGCTCTCGGTGTCGACTACACCATCTTCCTGATGAGCCGCTACCGGCAAGAGCTATCGGCGCATCCACCACGGGCGGCCCTGCGGGTAGCGCT
>NZ_AJVB01000791.1:0-1011 GCF_000278445.1 Rhodococcus sp. R1101 | reverse complement strand
CGTGAGATCGAGGCCCGCATCGCGCAGCACACCCGTACCGCCGTCACGGGTGCACTCGACCGGTCGTCGCGGACGTCGAATCCGAAACCGCGCGACATCGACTGGGACCGCACGATCCGTGCGAACCTCGCCCACTACCTGCCGGAGCATCGCACGGTGGTGCCCGAGAAGCTGGTGGGCTACGGGCGTCGTTCCCGGGCGGTGAAACGCGATGTGGTGCTCGCGGTGGACCAGTCCGGGTCGATGGCGTCGAGCGTCGTGTATGCGTCGGTGTTCGCGGCGGTCCTGGCCTCGATGCGGGCACTGCGCACGTCGCTGGTGGTCTTCGACACCTCCGTGGTGGATCTGACCGACATGCTCGCCGATCCGGTGGATGTACTGTTCGGCACCCAGCTCGGTGGCGGCACCGACATCAATCGGGCGATCGCCTACAGCAGGTCGCTGATCACCCGGCCGGCCGATTCGCTGTTCGTGCTCATCTCCGACCTGTACGAGGGCGGTATCCGCGCCGAGATGCTCTCCCGCATCCGGGAGATGGTCGGGGCGGGTGTGCAGGTCGTGGTGTTGCCGGCCCTGTCCGACGACGGGGCCCCGTCCTTCGACCGCGACAACGCGGCGGCGCTCGCAGCACTCGGCGTCCCCGTCTTCGCGTGCACACCCGACCGTTTCCCGGAGCTGCTCGCCGTCGCGCTCGAACGGGGCGACGTCGGGCGCTGGTCGCAGTCGAGGTGAACGCCGGACCGGCCCCGAACGGCGTGACGGCCCGGGATCAGCGGGCCGGTTCGCCGGAGGAATCGACCTGCGCGTCGCCGTCCTCCTCGGCGTACCGGGCGAGCAGCGCCGTCTCGGCCGTGTGGGAGGGGAAGGCGAAGGCCACCAGTGCCGCTCCGATCAGCACGATGGCGATCGCGGCGGTGTAGGCGCGGGTGTCGCCGTCGAGGAACGCCGTGCGGGCGGCCGCGATGATCTGTGGCGCGTACTGCGGATAGTGCTCGCTGATGCCGACGGCGC
>NZ_AJVB01000790.1:0-1012 GCF_000278445.1 Rhodococcus sp. R1101 | reverse complement strand
GGCGCTTGCCCACGGCGATGCGGTAGGTGGTCATCTCCTGGCCGTCGCGACCGACCTTCGGCCCGTCGTCGAAGCGACGCGGCGGACGCTCGCGCGGTTCGCGATCGCGGCGCGGCGGAGCGACCGGCTCGGGCTCGGCCTCCATGAGGAACGACTCGCCGTCGCGCGACAGGACCGCCAGGGCGGCCGCGATGTCGGCGAGTGGCACGTCGTGCTCACGCTCGTAGTCCTCGACGAACGTGCGGAACAGCTGCAGGTGATCGGAGGCGAGCGCCTCGGTGATCGAGTCGTTGAACTTCGACACGCGCTGGGCGTTGACGTCCTCGACCGTGGGCAGTTGCATCTCGGCGAGCGGCTGACGGGTGGCCCGCTCGATCGCCTTGAGCAGGTGCCGCTCGCGCGGAGCGACGAACAGCAGCGCGTCGCCGGAACGGCCGGCGCGGCCCGTGCGGCCGATACGGTGCACGTACGACTCGGTGTCGTGCGGGATGTCGTAGTTGACGACGTGGCTGATGCGCTCGACGTCGAGACCACGGGCGGCGACGTCGGTGGCGACGAGGATGTCGAGCGTGCCGTTCTTGAGCTGGTTGATCGTGCGCTCGCGCTGGGCCTGCACGATATCGCCGTTGATCGCGGCTGCGGAGAAACCGCGTGCCCGCAACCGCTCGGCCAGATCCTCGGTGGCCTGCTTCGTGCGCACGAAGATGATCATCGCCTCGAAGGTCTCGACCTCGAGGACGCGGGTCAGCGCGTCGAGCTTGCGTTGGTGGGAGACGAGCACCCACCGCTGGGAGATGTTCGCCGACGTCGTCGTCTTCGACTTGACGGTGATCTCCTGCGGATCCTTGAGGTACTGCTTCGACAGCCGGCGGATCGCGCCCGGCATGGTCGCGGAGAACAGCGCGACCTGCTTGGTGTCGGGGGTGTCGGCGAGGATGCGCTCGACGTCCTCCTGGAAGCCCATGGTGAGCATCTCGTCGGCCTCGTCGAGGACGAGGAACTCGAGCTCGGA
>NZ_AJVB01000789.1:0-1014 GCF_000278445.1 Rhodococcus sp. R1101 | reverse complement strand
GGCCATGCCGACCAGGCCGGTGATCCACATCCAGAACAGCGCCCCGGGACCACCGAAGTAGATCGCGGTGGCGACGCCGGCGATGTTGCCCACGCCCACCGTCGCGGCCAGCGCGGTGGTCAGGGCCTGGTATTGGGAGATGTCGCCTTCGGTGGCGCCCTCGTCGTGCCGGGTGATCAGACCCAGCCGCAGCGCGGGCCACAACTTGCGGAACTGGACGCCCCGCAGCCGTACCGTGAGCACCAGGCCCGTACCCAACAGCAGTGGGATGAGCAGATACGGCCCCCACACCACCCCTGCCACCCCGACGAGGAAATCGTTCGCCGAATCCATCCGCGTCCTCCTGATCGTCGCAAGCCCCCGACAGCGTCCGACCGACCGGTGACGTCTGTGCCTGGGACCCGGCAGAGTTTAGGCTTCCGTGGCACGGAGTGTCCTCGGACCCCACGGCGCGTCCGATATGCGTTCTTCTCAGGCGCGACGCGCGCCCAGCACCGCGTCGTACAGTTCGCGCTTCGAGACGGACGCACCGGACGACTTCGACGCCGACTCGGCGACGACCGCGCAGGCGTCCTTCAGCCGCATCCCGTCCGCGACCATCCGTTCCACCTCGTCGACGAGGTCGACGGGATCGGTGGCGACCGCGACCGCCCCTTCGAGCACCACGGTGATCTCGCCGCGCGCACCGTCGACGGCCCATTCGGCGAGCTCGGCGAGCGTTCCGCGCCGCACTTCCTCGTAGGTCTTGGTGAGTTCGCGGCAGACCGCGGCCCGGCGCGTCCCGCCGAGCACGTCGACGGCGTCGGCCAGGCACGCGGCGAGCCGGTGCGGTGCCTCGAAGAACACCACCGCGCGGGGCTCGTGGACGAGCGCTGCGAACCACGCGCGTCGCTGCCCCGGCTTGCGGGGCGGGAACCCGTCGAAGCAGAACCGCTCCACGGGCAGACCCGACAACGCGAGAGCGGTGGTGACAGCGGACGGGCCGGGCAGACAGGTCACCGGCAGGCCGGCCTC
>NZ_AJVB01000788.1:0-1014 GCF_000278445.1 Rhodococcus sp. R1101 | reverse complement strand
CGAGCAGGGGTACCTTGCGGGAAGCGGTCACCGACAGGCTCACACCACGTCCTGCACTTCGGCACCCGTCATCGAGATCGTCGTCGAACGAGGAGGAGTTGTGCACACGGTCGAGTTCTCGAATAGTCTGTGCAGTGCCCCACGCTCCCTATGTGGGGCATAGTTCGCGCGCTTTCCCCCCCGACGCGCGGACAGGTTCCGTCGGCGCCCTATGCCGACGGAACCTCGCAGGCCAGTGATGGTGAGTACCCCTCGTAAAGCTCGCCATCACTGGCCTGTCAGCCACTCCCGATATTCACCCGCATCGATGCCATCCGATACAAACAATACCATTCGACCGGTATTGCCGGTCCAGTAGAGAATACCGCATGTACATCACATAGGGAACGCTTCACCGACACATACACGCTGCACGGTTTCTCCGTCCCGGAGAACTCGTCGAACCCGATCCACGTCGGGATTTCAGGAGCTTCCCTACCGTGAGGTCGGATTTGCCGCGATGGGGTCCGGCGAGGGTTGCAGTGCAGCCTCGGCCCAGATTCGGGCACTGGCGTAGTGATGATCGTGCCCGATCAGATCGATGTGACGCGCGGACAGTCCTCGTTCCTGCCCTCTCCGCAGTGCCTGCCCGAAGTCGACGGAGTGGGTCGGTGATGCGAGCAGCCCACGGGCGGCGGCAGCGTGGACGAGTTCGCGGACGGTCACCGCGGTCGGATGCGCGAGATGCCGTATGCCCCCACGTAACGCAGCCGCTAGCGGGCGCGCCGTGATCGCGGCGGCGAGCCGACCGACGTCACGGCGTGAAATCACCGATTGCCGTGCGACGCCATCGTCGACCCACGCCCCGAGAGTCGAGACGATGTGCGCCAACCCGGGCAGGAACCACCGGTCGCCGGGGCCGTGCACGAATCCGGGACGCAGTACCAGACCGCCGTGCTCGCGTACATGGTTTTCGGCAGTCAGACGACTCGCGCTCAGCGCAGTGACGGGAGCAGGGACAAGCTCCCCCTCGAC
>NZ_AJVB01000787.1:0-1016 GCF_000278445.1 Rhodococcus sp. R1101 | reverse complement strand
GCGCACCCCGCGGAACTTGTTGCCGCCGCTCACCGCGAACGCGCCGCACAAGGTGCGCTGGCTCTCGGACAGGACGTTGACGGCCAGGGTGCCCACCTCACGGATCTTCGGCCACGTCTTCGAGGTGCGGGCGGGGCAGAACGAGATGAGCGGCGGATCCAGTGATACGGATACGAACGACTGGCACGCGAACCCGAGAGGCTCGTCGCCGTCGAGCGCGGTGATCACCGTGACGCCCGTGCAGAAATTGCTCATCACGTCGCGGATCCGTCGAGGATCGAGCACCGCGTGTTCCGCTGTCATCCAGAAACTCCTATCGATCGGCGTTCGTTCCAGTGTCCGTCACCCACGGCGCAGTGCGCGAACCGTGTCCCGTCGACCGGTCAGCGGACACGCATGTCGCTCGGCGCCCAGACCGCTCGCATGCTGGTGATTCGTCCCTCGTCGTCGAACGTCATGACGTCGATGGGCTCCACTTCGTAGGTCTGTTCACCCGCCGTCGTGACCACGCGGAAGTGGAAGGCGGCGGTCGCTCCGCTGATCCGGAGCGTGAGCAGCTCTGTGGTGTTCTCCGTGGCTTCGACAGCCTTGTAGAACTCGGCGATAGCTGCCTTGCCGACGCGGGGTTCGCTGCCGGCAGGATCCTCCAGGGTGGCGTCGTCGGCATACAGGGCGGCGATGTCGGCCGCCACCCCCGCTGCCACGGCGTCGAGATAGGCGTGCACGGTGGCGCGGATGCGCTGCGTACGGGCGTCGGCGTCGGAAACGGTCACGGTCGCTCCTGTGATGGTGCGGGACGAAAGGTGTCGCGCCGACGCTAGCGACCTACCGGCACACGGCATCGACGTTCTCCCGGACAGCGGGAGATGTCGGGGTCACCGCTCGTCGAGATCACCGAATTCCTCGCCGAACAGTTCGGCGAGGGCGGAGAGCTGGTCGCAGTAGTGGTCGGCGGATCCGGCGTCCACACCGGCGCCGACGATCGTCGCGCCCGCTGCGATCGCCCGGTCGAGTCG
>NZ_AJVB01000786.1:0-1017 GCF_000278445.1 Rhodococcus sp. R1101 | reverse complement strand
ATCTCCGGCCGGCAGGACCTCGCCCTCGTGGTCAACGAAGGCCCCGAACTCACCGCCGCCGGGGTCTTCACCATGAACAAGGTCAAGGCCGCCCCCGTCCTGTGGTCCCAGCAGGTCCTGAAGTCGGGCAGCTTGCGCGCGGTGATCCTCAACTCCGGCGGCGCCAACGCATGCACCGGCGCCGGGGGGTTCCAGGACACCCACGCCACCGCCGAGGCCGTCGCCGACGCCCTGAGCAACTGGGGCACCGAGACCGGAGCCGGTGAGGTCGCCGTGTGCTCGACCGGCCTGATCGGCGACCGCCTGCCGATGGACAAGGTGCTCTCCGGCGTGCAGGAGATCGTCCACGAGCTCGCCGGTGGCATCTCCGGCGGCACCGACGCCGCCTACGCCATCATGACCACCGACACCGTGCCCAAGCAGGCTGCCCTGCACCACGCCGACAAGTGGAACGTCGGCGGCATGGCCAAGGGCGCCGGCATGCTCGCCCCCGCCCTGGCGACCATGCTGTGCGTGGTCACCACCGACGCCGTCGCCACCGCCGAGCAACTCGACACCGCGCTGCGCCACGCGTCCCGGCTCACCTTCGACCGCCTCGACGTCGACGGCGCGACCTCCACCAACGACACCGTGCTGCTGCTGGCCTCCGGCGCCAGCGGGATCACCCCGAGCCAGGACGATCTGAACGCCGCCGTCCTCGCCGTGTGCGACGACCTCGCCGAGCAGATGATGGCCGACGCCGAAGGAGTCACCAAGCGCGTCACCGTCACTGTCCGTGGTGCCGTCAGCGAGGCCGACGCCCTGATCGGGGCGCGCACCGTCGCCCGCGACAGCCTCGTCAAGACCGCCCTGTTCGGTTCCGACCCCAACTGGGGACGTGTGCTCGCCGCCATCGGCATCGCCCCGATCGAACTCGACCCCGACAAGATCTCGGTGTCGTTCAACGGCAATCCCGTGTGCATCGACGGCGTCGGCGCCCCCGGCGCCCGCGAGGTCGACCTGTCCGCCGCCGACATC
>NZ_AJVB01000785.1:0-1017 GCF_000278445.1 Rhodococcus sp. R1101 | reverse complement strand
CGGCGCTCGCCCCGATGGACTCGCGCAGCGTCGCGAGTTTCTGCTGTTCGTCGGCCAGTCTTTCGGCGTTCTCCGCGGCGAGTTCGGCCGCGTTCTCGGCGGAGGCCCGTGCTTCCTCGAGGCGAAGATCGGTGTCGCGGAGCCGATCGCCACAGGTGACCTGTTCGCGCAGAGCGCGCTGCAGGGCCTGAGCCTGCGAACGGAAGTGCCGCACGGCCGCGTCGAGACTGTCGAGTTCCGTCGCAGTGAGCGGTGCCCGGTGCCGGCCGGCCGTCGATCGCAGGTGCTGTTCCTTGGTCGCGACCGCGGCGATCGCCTGGTCCAGGTCGCGGTCGGCGGCGGCCGCGGACTCGGATGCGGTCCGCAGCGCACCGGCGCATTCTGTGACCTTGCGCAGAGCCGCGAGCACGGATCCGGTGCGCGGCAACGACTTCGCGGCGTCGTCGAGTGCGGTGAGCCGGTCGCCGATCTCGCGATCCTGCTCGCGCAGCGACTCCACGTCGGCGCGGCATTCGGCGATGGTGGTCTCGAGCTCGACGATGCGACGCTGCCGACGCCGGGCGCGGGCGGTGGCCCCGATGAACTCGACCTGCTCCTTGACGTGGCGACCGAGCTGCACTCCTTGCCGGAACCCGCCGTGCACATCGACCGACACCCGCGCGTCCGGTCCGGGATCGGTGGCCCACGCGATCGACGACAGCACCGCGGCGACCCGTTCCTCGGGGACGGCCGTGTCGGGCTCGGGAACGAGTACATCCGCGAGCGTGGGACCGCTCGGCCGGTGCTCGGGCGCCAACGGCACCAACAATTGCTCCGACTCGATGGCCGGCAGGTCGCCGTCGGTGATCCACCCGTCGAGCAGGTTCGCGGCCTGCAATGCCGCTTCGATACCGGCGGCGTCCTGTGTCGACACGTCGTCGCGGAACCGGACGAGCTGCCACAGCGGGGCGCCGACAAGATCGTCACGGTTGCCGGTGCGAGCGGGGAACACCGGGGGAGCGTCGTCGCGTTCGGCCG
>NZ_AJVB01000784.1:0-1034 GCF_000278445.1 Rhodococcus sp. R1101 | reverse complement strand
GCCTCGATGACGTCGTCGGTGAATTCCGCCGGGTGCGGGGACGTGAAGCGCACCCGCTCGAGGCCCTCGATGTCGCCGCACGCGCGCAGCAGCGCGGCGAAGGCACCCCGGTCGCGGGGCTGCTCGGGATCGGCGAAGGACCGGCCGTAGGAGTTGACGTTCTGGCCGAGCAACGTCACCTCGAGCACGCCCTCGTCGACGAGCGCCTGCACTTCGGCGAGGATGTCGCCGGGACGCCGGTCGACCTCCTTGCCGCGCAGCGACGGCACGATGCAGAAGGTGCACGTGTTGTTGCAGCCGACGGAGATCGACACCCATCCGGCGTACGACGACTCGCGCTTGGCGGGCAACGTCGACGGGAACGCCTCGAGAGCGTCGAGAATCTCGACCTCGGCGCGGCGGTTGTGCCGCGCCCGTTCGAGCAGCGCGGGAAGATTGCCGATGTTGTGCGTGCCGAAGACCACGTCGACCCAGGGCGCCTTCTTCACGACCGTGTCGCGGTCCTTCTGGGCGAGGCAGCCGCCGACGGCGATCTGCATGTCGGGGTTGTCGTCCTTGACCGGGCGCAGATGACTCAGATTGCCGTACAGCTTGTTGTCGGCGTTCTCCCGCACCGCGCACGTGTTGAACACGACCAGATCGGGTGACGTGCCGGCAGCGGCCTTGGCGAAGCCGGCGTCCTCCAGCAACCCCGACAGGCGCTCGGAGTCGTGTACGTTCATCTGGCAGCCGTAGGTGCGGACCTCGTAGGTCCGGGCACCGGTACGGGGGGCTTCTTCGTCGATCAGTGACACGTCTCAGGGTATCTCACCTCGACCGGTCCCCTTTCCACGCACCGACCCCATGAGCCCCGTCGACCTGTCCGTCACCGCTCGTGCCGCAAAAATCCCGTGACGCGTGCGTCGAAGGTGTCCCGAAATGCGAAGTCTCGGGCTCCGGACGGCATAGGGTCTGCAGATATGACATCAGCGGCAGCCGGAACGGATCGTCCGTCCGAGAAGTCGGACACCAGCTCGTCCATGATCTCCATGAAC
>NZ_AJVB01000783.1:0-1039 GCF_000278445.1 Rhodococcus sp. R1101 | reverse complement strand
CTTTGAGCAGCAGTCCCGACAGCAGGGCCGCAACGATGGCCGGGCCGACGCCGCCGAACAGTGCGACGACGAGGATGACCACGAAGAACAACGCGTTCTGGCCGGCCACTCCCGACAGTCGGTCCACTCCGGCCATCAGGGCGGTGGCGACAAAGGGGATGAGGATCGCTGCGATCCAGGACTGCAGGCGGTGGTCGCGGCGGCCCAGCAGTGCCATCTTCGGTGCGCGGCTCGTGTGTTCGTGGGTGACCATGTGCACGTCGATCCTGCCCGAGTCGCGCACGACCGCTGAGCTGATCCCCTCGTCGAGGATGCGTGCCCATCGCGAGCGGCGGGATGTACCGATCACCAGCTGGGTGGCGTTCACCTCCCGCGCGAAGTCGAGCAGTGTAGTGGGTACGTCGTCGCCGACGACGCTGTGCACGCTCGCTCCCACACTCTCTGCCACGGTTCGGACCTTCGTCATCTGCGGCGCCGAAACACCGGTGAGTCCGTCGCCGCGTACGACGTGCACAACCATCAGCTCGGCGCCGGCCCGACCGGCGATTCGGCTGGCGCGCCGGACCAGTGTTTCGGATTCGGGTCCGCCGGTGACGGCCGCGACGACCCGTTCGCGGGCCTCCCAGGTGGCGGTGATGGCATGGTCGCCGCGGTACTTGGCCAGAGCGACGTCGACCTGGTCTGCGAGCCAGAGCAGGGCGATTTCGCGCAGGGCGGTCAGGTTGCCCTCGCGGAAGTAGTTGCGCAGGGCGGCATCGATCTTCTCGGCGGCATACACGTTGCCGTGTGCGAGGCGTCGCTGGAGCGCCTGAGGGGTGATGTCGACGAGTTCGACCTGCTCGGCGCGGCGCACCACATCGTCGGGGACGGTCTCGCGCTGGACCACACCGGTGATCTGCTCGACGACGTCGTTGAGGGATTCGAGGTGCTGGATGTTCACGGTGGACAGTACGTCGATGCCTGCGTCGAGCAATTCTTCGACGTCCTGCCATCGCTTCGGGTGACGGCTGCCCGGAGCGTTGGTGTGGGCGAGCTCGTC
>NZ_AJVB01000782.1:0-1054 GCF_000278445.1 Rhodococcus sp. R1101 | reverse complement strand
GCACGACCCGAAGGTGCTCGTGCTCGACGAGCCGTTCTCCGGACTCGACCCGGTGGCCGTGGACGTCATGAGCGACGTCCTGGTGGAGAAAGCGAAAGAGGGTGTGCCGGTGGTGTTCTCGAGTCACCAGCTCGACCTGGTCCAGCGCCTGTGCGACCGGGTGGGCATCATCGGCGCGGGCAGGATGCGCGCCGTCGGCACCGTCGACGACCTGCGCGCCGGTGGCGACGCGCTCCTCGTCGTCCACGCGCCGCAGGCACCCCGCGGCTGGGCGGACGGTCTGCCGGGAGTCACCCACGCCGAGTACGAGGACGAGGACGAGCGCACCGTGCTCACCGTCACCCCCGGCGCCGACGACCAGCTGATCCTCAAGGCCGCCCTGGCCACCGGCCCCGTCCACGAGTTCTCGCTCCGGCGCCCGTCCCTGACCGAGCTGTTCCGAGAGGTGGTGTCCGCATGAGCGCCCCGTTGAGCAACGCCCGAGCGGTCGGTCTCGTCGCGTCGCGCGAGTTCGTCACGCAGGTCCGGAAGAAGAGCTTCCTGATCAGCAACGCGATCATCCTCGTCGCGATCGTCGTCGGCATCGTCGCCACCTCGATCCTGTCCGGCGGCGGCGAGGACCGGCCCACCGTCGGAGTCGTGGGTGCACCCGCCCTGCAGACGACGATCGAGTCGCTCGGTGAGACCGTCGGCACCCCGCTCGAGGTCTCCGAGGTTCCGGATGCCGCCACCGCGCGCGACCGGGTGTCCTCCGGCGATCTCGACGTCGCGCTCGTGCTCGGCGACGGTGCGTCCGTCACGGCGATCACCGAATCGGAACTCGACACCGACGTCCGGGCTGTCGTCGAGGCCGCGGTCGTGCAGCAGGCCCAGGTCGCCGCACTGACCGATCGCGGTGTCGATCCCGCTGCGGTCGCGGCCGACGTGGCCACGGCGACCGTGACCGTCGACGCCCTCGACCCGCCGGATCCCGAACAGGGACAACGGATCATCCTCTCGATCATCGCCGTGGTCCTGCTGTACATGCAGATCCTGATGTTCGGCATGTACGTCG
>NZ_AJVB01000781.1:0-1054 GCF_000278445.1 Rhodococcus sp. R1101 | reverse complement strand
CCTCTTAGTGGGTTGGGGGAAGTGTCCGTTGCGTCGTGCATCCTAAAGACAGCTCGGGCCGATGCGCCCCCGCGAGCGTGAACCGATAACGGGGAGTAGAACAGGGTGACCCAGGCACAGACCGGCAGTGGTCCGAGTGGAGCGGGCAAGGCTCGGCGCCAACCGTGGTACCAGCGGCATCCGCGTCGGCACACCGCTTTGTGCATCCTGGGGGCCGCGGCCACAGGGTCCCTGTTGTTCTGGATCGTCGCCGAGTTCTGCACCGCCGACGGCACGAAAGTGTCGGGCACTTGGTGGAGCGTTGTCCACGCGCTTGTTGTCCTCACCGTAGGCGGTGCCGGCGGCTGGATGGCCCGCAGATACCGCTCACGTCAGAGCACGCACACCGACCCGGAAGACGACACCTCACTGTTGTTGTTGGTCCTCGGCGGGATCCTCGCTTCGGTCGTCATCGCAGCTATGGCGGGATACGCCCAGGCCGAACTGCTCACCGGGCCAGGTGAGCCGGTCAGCTCTCTAGACAGCTCGGAACTGCTGGATATCGCACGATCCACGACGTTCGCTCTCGACCCGCTAGGTGTACTCGGCCGGGACGTTGGTAGCAGGCGTGTCGGCTTGATGTGAAGAGAACCTCCGAGTGGGGTGTGGCTTGTCTAAGGCCCACATCCGCTCGGAGGTTCTCGTGTCCCACCGTAATGCCCGCACCACTTATCTCGGAAGATTGCTCATCATCGAGCGCTACCGAGACGGTTGGCCAAAAGCGCATATCGCCAGCGCAATGGGGATTTCCCGCAAGTGTGTGTCCACCTGGGTGACCCGTTACGAGACCGAGGGGGAGGCAGGACTGCACGACCGGTGCTCGCGCCCGCACACGATGCCGACCCGAACCGCGGCGGAGGTCGAGGCACGGATCGTGGCACTGAGCACCCGTGAACGGCGTGGACCGGACTGGCTCGCGGCCGAGCTCGGAGTTCCGGCCCGCACCATCTCCCGAGTTCTCCGACGCCGCCAGGTGCCCCACCTGGCCGACTGCGACCCGCTGACCGGGCAAGTA
>NZ_AJVB01000780.1:0-1060 GCF_000278445.1 Rhodococcus sp. R1101 | reverse complement strand
GGCGACCGGCCCGCCGACCTGACCGCACAGCTGCGTTTCCTCGTCGACCAGGGCATCGACCTCGTCGTCACCAGCGGTGGTCTCGGTCCCACCGCCGACGACCTCACCGTCTCGACCGTTGCCGAATTCTGCAATCGCGAGTTGCTGCTCGACCCCGAGCTCGAAGAACACATCGCGGGAGTCATCCGCCGCTTCCGCCCGGACGCTCCGGACCTCGACGCAGGACCGACACGCATCGGGATCCGTAAGCAGGCGCACGTTCCCGCCGGCGCCACCGCCCTGCCGCCCACAGGTACAGCGCCGGGTGTGGTCATCCCCGCGGCGGCCGGTGATCGGCCGGTGCCGGCCATCGTGATCCTGCCCGGCCCGCCCGGTGAGCTGCAGGCGATGTGGCCGAGCGCGGTCATTTCACCCGCGGTGACCGACGTACTGTCGCGAGCCGACGAACTGCAGCAGGAAACCGTGCGCGCCTACGGGTTGCACGAGGCACAACTCGCCGAGACACTGCGCCGGGCCGAAACAGAGATCGCCGGCCTCGACCGGCTCGAGGTCACCACGTGCCTTCGACACGGTGAACTCGACATGGTGACCCGATTCGCCTCCGGCGACGCACACATCTATCGCCGTCTTCTCGACGTCCTCACCGAACACCATGAACGCCAGATCTTCTCCCTCGACGGTGCCACCATCGACGACCGGCTGATCGATGCCCTCGACGGTCGCTCGATCGGAACTGCGGAGTCGTGCACCGGCGGTCTCGTCGCTGCGCGTCTCACCGACCGACCCGGGTCGTCGGCCTACGTCATGGGTGGGGTGGTCTCGTACTCCAACGACGCGAAGTCCGATCTGATCGACGTACCGGCCGAAATGATCGTCGCGCACGGCGCGGTGAGCGAACAGGTCGCCGCAGCCATGGCCGAGGGTGCCCGACATCGGCTGAAGGTCGACGTCGCGGTCTCCACCACCGGCATCGCCGGCCCCGGCGGTGGCACCGAGGCCAAGCCGGTCGGCACGGTCTGCTTCGGCGTCGCGATCGAGGGACGGCCGACGTACACCGTCA
>NZ_AJVB01000779.1:0-1067 GCF_000278445.1 Rhodococcus sp. R1101 | reverse complement strand
CTGCAACGCGACTTCGCACTCAACCAGCCGCTGTCGCCGTTCGCCCTGGCAGCCATCGAACTGCTCGACGTCGACTCCCCCACCTACGCCCTCGACGTGGTGTCGGTGATCGAATCGACGCTCGACGATCCGCGTCAGATCCTCATGGCGCAACAGCACGCCGCTCGGGGTGAAGCGGTCGGGCAGATGAAGGCCGACGGCATCGAATACGACGAGCGCATGGAACTGCTCGAGGAGATCACCTGGCCCAAGCCGCTGGCGGAGCTGCTCGAGCCTGCCTTCGAGACCTACCGGGGCGGACATCCCTGGGTCGCGGAGTTCCCGCTGTCCCCGAAGTCGGTGGTGCGCGACATGATCGAGCGCAGCATGACCTTCACCGAATTGGTCTCGCACTACGGCCTGGCCCGTTCCGAGGGGCTGGTCCTGCGCTATCTCGCCGACGCCTACCGCGCCCTGCGGCAGACGGTGCCCGACTCCGCGCGAACGGAGGACCTCGAGGACATCATCGAATGGCTCGGCGAACTCATCCGCCAGGTCGACTCGTCGCTGCTCGACGAGTGGGAATCGCTCACCCATCCCGGCGCGGAAGGCGACGAGCAACAGATCGCGTTCGGTGCCGACTCGCCTCGCCCGTTGTCGGCGAACATCCGCGCGTTCAAGGTCATGGTCCGCAACGCGATGTTCAAGCGGGTCGAACTGGCGTCGCGCCGGCGTTGGGACGATCTCGCGGCGCTCGGCGACGGTCTCGAAGCCGAGGACTGGGAGGATCTGCTCGACCTGTATTTCGAGGAGTACGACGAGATCGGCACCGGTCCCGACGCCCGCGGGCCGTTGCTGTTCACCGTGGAGATGGGCCCCGAGCTGTGGCGGGTGCGCCAGACCCTGCACGATCCACAGGGTGATCACGGCTGGGCGCTGATCGGCGAGGTGAATCTCACCGAGTCCGATGCCGCCGGTGAAGTGGTGTTCGACGAGTTCGAGATCGTCGAGGGCTGATTCGCCGCCGGGTGCCCGTCCGGGGAGCGGTAACCTGACTCGGTGAGCGAACCGACCGTGGAACCCTTCCG
>NZ_AJVB01000778.1:0-1069 GCF_000278445.1 Rhodococcus sp. R1101 | reverse complement strand
GCAACTTCACCGAGGCCTTCGGCAAGGTGCTGCGCTCGCTCGAGACCAAGTCCGCCGGTTTCTGGACCGGCCCCGAGGTCGAGGGCACGCTCGAGGAGATCCTCGAAGAGATCCGCACTCCCACGGACGGCCGGTTCTACCGGATCGCCCGGGCGCTCGAGCTCGGCGCGACCGTCGAGCAGCTCTTCGACGCCACGAAGATCGACCCGTGGTTCCTCGAGCAGTTCGCGTACATCGTCGAGCTGGGCGAGGACGTCCGCACGGCCGAGCAGTTCGGTGCCACCGAGCTGCGCTACGCCAAGCACCACGGCTTCTCCGACCGGCAGATCGCGGCACTGCGTCCGGGACAGTTCGCCTCCGAGGACGATGTCCGTGCCCTCCGTCAGGAGCTGGGCATTCACCCGGTCTACAAGACCGTGGACACCTGCGCGGCCGAGTTCGAGGCGAAGACGCCGTACCACTACTCGACCTACGAACTCGACCCCGCGGCCGAGACCGAGGTCGTCGAGCAGCGCGACAAGCCCAAGGTGCTCATCCTCGGTTCCGGCCCGAACCGCATCGGCCAGGGCATCGAGTTCGACTACTCGTGCGTCCACGCCGCGCTGACGCTGTCCGAGGCCGGCTACGAGACCGTGATGGTCAACTGCAACCCCGAGACGGTCTCCACCGACTACGACACCGCCGATCGCCTGTACTTCGAGCCGCTGACCTTCGAGGACGTCCTCGAGGTCTACCGCGCCGAGTGCGAGTCCGGCACGGTCGCCGGCGTCATCGTCCAGCTCGGCGGTCAGACCCCGCTCGGCCTGGCGCGCCGCCTGAAGGCCGCAGGCGTGCCGATCGTCGGTACCTCGCCCGAGGCGATCGACCTCGCGGAGGATCGCGGCGAGTTCGGTCGCGTGCTCGACGAGGCCGAGCTGCCGGCCGCGAAGTACGGCACCGCCACCACCTTCGAGGGTGCGCGCGAGATCGCCGCGGGCATCGGCTACCCGGTGCTGGTGCGCCCGTCCTACGTCCTCGGCGGTCGCGGTATGGAGATCGTGTACGACGAGAAGGCTCTCGAGACGTACAT
>NZ_AJVB01000777.1:0-1077 GCF_000278445.1 Rhodococcus sp. R1101 | reverse complement strand
ACCGGACTCGACCGCTTCGGCGACACGCAGATCTACACGTCCCAGGGCACCGGCGCGTGGGGACCGCCCGTGCGGGTGGGCACCCCACCGGAGATCTCCATCCTCGAGTTGGCTGCGGCGAACTGACCTCCCGCTCGTCCGGGTGGCGTGAGGTTTGCGCCTAGGGTGGTGAGATTCTGTATTTCTATGGTTTCCGTCTTGTCCGGAGTTATTCTACTGATGAAGATGGCCGACGGACAGGTCCGTCGGCCATCCCGGCGTCAGCCGCTGTACGCCTCCAAGGGCGGGCACGAGCACACCAGGTTCCGGTCGCCGTGTGCGCCGTCGATCCGTCGCACCGCGGGCCAGACCTTGGCCCGGCTCTTCCCCATCGGGAACACCGCGATCTCCCGTGAGTACGGGTGATTCCACTCGCCCACCAGGCATTCCGCGGTGTGCGGAGCCCCGCGCAGCGGGTTGTCGTCCACCGGCCACTCCCCTGCCCCGACCCGGTCGATCTCACCGCGGATCGAGATCATCGCGTCGATGAAGGCGTCGAGTTCGGCGATGTCCTCGCTCTCGGTGGGTTCGACCATGAGCGTGCCGGCCACCGGGAAACTCATCGTCGGCGCGTGGAAGCCGTAGTCGGCCAGACGTTTCGCGACGTCGTCGACCGTCACCCCCGTCGCCTTCGTCAGCGGACGCAGATCGAGGATGCACTCGTGGGCGACCATGCCTGTCTCCCCCGTGTACAACACCGGGAAGTACTCGTCGAGACGACGCGCGATGTAGTTCGCCGACGCGATCGCCGTCAACGACGCGCGACGCAGTCCCTCGGCACCCATCATCTTGATGTACGCCCAGGTGATCGGCAGGATCGACGCCGACCCGAAGGGCGCCGCCGAGACCGGCCCGGCTCCCCCGAGACCCGGCTCCGCCGGATGACCCGGCAGGTACGGAGCCAGATGCGCCCGGACACCGATCGGTCCGACTCCCGGTCCACCGCCACCGTGCGGGATGCAGAACGTCTTGTGCAGGTTCAGGTGGCTCACATCGCCACCGAACTTGCCCGGCCGCGCCAGACCCACGAGAGCGTTG
>NZ_AJVB01000776.1:0-1086 GCF_000278445.1 Rhodococcus sp. R1101 | reverse complement strand
GGTGGCCCTCGAAGAGTCCGTCGGTGAACAGCACGATCGCGCCGCCCTCGGGCAGATCCATCGTGTGGACGGGCCAGGTGGCCGTTCCCGGCAGCAGGCCCAGAGCAGGGCCGCCGGGGGCTTCCACCCAGTCGACGGTTCCGGCGTGGCGCAGCAGGAGGCCGGGGTGCCCTGCTCTCGTGACTTCCACGGTGCGTCGATCGGCACACATCGTGAGGTTGGTCATGGACGCGAAGAATCTGCTCTCGGTGCGTTCGGCGACGAGGAGTTCCTCGAGTTGCTGCAGCCGCCGGGGACCGTCGACGCCGCTGAGCACGAGCGTGCGCCACGCGATACGGAGCCCCACCCCGAGAGCGGCTTCGTCGGGACCGTGACCGGAGACGTCGCCGATGAGGACGTGCACAGTGCCGTCGTCGGTCTGCACGACGTCGTAGAAGTCGCCGCCGAGCAACGCGGAGGACCGGCCGGGGCGGTAGCGGGTGACGACATCGAAGTCCTGGGCGTCGCGCAGGAGCGGAGACGGGAGCAGACCGCGTTCGAGCCGGGCGTTCTCCTGCGCGTGCAATTGGCTCGCCTGGAGTTCCGCCGCCGCGATCTCGGTCTGCTTCCGCTGTATGGCGTAGCGGACGGCACGGCCGAACAGATCGGGCTCGACGCGTCCCTTGACGAGGTAGTCCTGGGCGCCGACCGAGAGTGCGGCGAGGCCGGTCTGTTCCTCGGCGAGGCCGGTGAGGACGACGATGGGTACCGAATCGGTGATCTCCTGGATGCGCGCGACCGCTTCGAGGCCGCTCGCATCGGGCAGGTGGAGGTCGAGAAGTACGCAATCGGGATGGGATGTGGTGAGTTCGTCGCGGGCCTGCGCGAGTGTCTGAACCCACACGACCGTCATCTCGGGGGCGCTGTCGACCACCAGCTCCTCGACGATGAGTGCGTCACCGGGGTCGTCCTCGATGAGGAGCAACGACGGCGGTTCGACCGACTCACCCTGCGCTCGGTGCATGTCCACTCGGTCGCCCCTCCCTCCCTGGTCGAAAGGGAACATTACAGACTCCACGACACCGTGCTCACAGGGTGGCCACAGAG
>NZ_AJVB01000775.1:0-1090 GCF_000278445.1 Rhodococcus sp. R1101 | reverse complement strand
GTCGGCGCGGGCGGGGGTGTCGCTCACCGCCACGACATTAGCCCCCTTCCCGGAGGGGAGGTCTCCGGTGTTCCGGATCACAGCTTCGGTCGTCCTTCCGTGCGGTTATGGTGAATCGGGAATTCCGTCAAGTTACCGGCTGGTAACTTAGCGGCTGATAATCTATCGCACACGCCGTGCGAAAGACACGAGTGCTCGGTTCAGGCAGCGCCTTGCCGACCAAAGGCAGCTACACACAGGAGGTCGACGCAGACCCATGACGAACATCGTCGTTTTGATCAAGCAGGTCCCCGACACGTGGTCCGAGCGCAAGCTCAGCGACGGCGACTACACGCTCGACCGTGAGGCCGCCGACGCCGTGCTCGACGAGATCAACGAGCGCGCCGTCGAGGAAGCTCTGCTCATCAAGGAGCGCGACGGCGGCGAGGTCACCGTTCTGACCGCCGGTCCCGACCGCGCGACCGACGCCATCCGTAAGGCGCTGTCCATGGGCGCCGACAAGGCGATCCACCTCAACGACCCGGCCCTGCACGGCTCGGACTCCATCCAGACCGCGTACGCGCTCGCCGCGGCGCTCGGTCAGATCGAAGGTGTCGAGCTCGTCATCGCCGGCAACGAGGCCACCGACGGCCGTGTGGGTGCCGTTCCCGCGATCATCGCCGAGTACCTCGGCCTGCCGCACCTGACGCACCTGCGCAAGCTCACCATCGCGGACGGCAAGGCCTCCGGCGAGCGTGAGACCGACGAGGGTGTCTTCGGCATCGAAGCTCCGCTCCCCGCCATCATCTCGGTCACCGAGAAGATCAACGAGCCTCGCTTCCCCTCCTTCAAGGGCATCATGGCCGCCAAGAAGAAGGAAGTTCAGACCCTCACCCTCGCCGACATCGGCCTCGATCCCGAGATCTTCGGCGTCGCCAATGCGGCCTCGACCGTCACCGGTGTGACCCCGAAGCCGCCGCGCACCGCAGGTGAGCGCGTCGCCGACGAGGGCGACGGCGGCACCAAGATCGCCCAGTACCTGGTCGGCCAGAAGATCATCTGATCGCGCCCCCGCGACAACATCTGACATATCTAGGAGAGAAGTAGTAAT
>NZ_AJVB01000774.1:0-1091 GCF_000278445.1 Rhodococcus sp. R1101 | reverse complement strand
CTTCACCGTCTCCAGCACATCCCAGGGCGCCAGCATGTCCAGCACCACCCGATCGACCCGGCCGTACTTCTCCACGTCGTAGTCCGCCAGATCCCCGAGCACCGTCGTCCAGTTCGCCGGGCGCTCCCCGAAGAACGTGTCGACATTGCGCTCGGCGTAGGCGAGATGGTCCTCGCGCACCTCGTAGGAGATCACCCGGCCGCCCTCCCCCACGGCGCGCAGCAGCGAACAGGTCAGCGCCCCGGATCCGGCGCCCGCCTCGAGCACCGTCGCGCCGGGGAAGACATCGCCCTCCTGCACGATCTGCGCGGCGTCCTTCGGGTAGATCACCTGCGCACCGCGCGGCATCGACATCACGTAGTCCACCAGCAGCGGCCGCAACGCCAGATAGGGGGTGCCGTTGGTGGAGGTGACCACCACACCCTCGTCGGTGCCGATCAGATCGTCGTGCAGAATCCCGCCGCGGTGGGTGTGGAACTCCTTGCCCGGCTCGAGCACCACGGTGTACTTGCGGCCCTTGGCGTCGGTCAACTGCACCCGGTCCCCCACCTGGAAGGGTCCGCTGCGCCCGAGTCCGCCTACTGCCATCGCCGTGTCCACCTTCGTTCCAGCCCCGCACCCGCGCACGGGCACGCGGGTCCGGCACCGTGTCGGACCCGCGTCCTAGCCTGCCAGGTGTGACCACAGCTGCGCCCACACCCCCCGCCGACATGGTGCGGCCGGTCGCCCTGTCCCCCTCCCGCGCCGCCGACTTCACCCGCTGCCCGCTGCTCTACCGCTTCAAGGCCGTCGACCGGCTCACCGCACCGCCCACCCGCGCCCAGGCGCGCGGCACCGTCGTGCACGCCGCCCTCGAAGCACTGTTCGCGCTCGACGGCCCCGACCGCACCCCCACCGCCGCGCAGACCCTGCTGCCCGACGCCCTGGCCCGTGTCCTCGCCACCACCCCCGATCTCGGCATCGACACCGACGACGCGGGTTTCCTCGCCGAGGCCGCCGCGCTGCTGAGCACCTACTTCACCGTCGAAGACCCCACCGCCGTCGCCGCCGACGGTTGCGAACTGCGGGTGGAGACGACCCTCGACGGCGAT